>DASRBN010000006.1 GCA_035653615.1 Ktedonobacteraceae bacterium
TGGGCTTCGTCGTACTGGTGGACATAGAAAGCGATCAGGCGTAAGAGTGGGGCCTCGTAGCGATGCACCAGCGCTTCGAAGGCGGCTTGATCGCCGGCCAGGGCCTGTTGCACCAGCTGGCTATCGCTGCTCGTTGGGTAGGCTAGCGCGGTGGGACTCGTCGGTTGCTGTAGTGGTGTGAGCATGGTTCTTCCCTCGTAAGTGACGAACTGACATCATGTCTGGTACATGCGGCAATCGGCCCTGCTCTCCCTGTCTGCCCGGCCATAGCCTACTGTGTGCTGCCACCGCCGCTGCTTGGCGGCACCTGTGCCGCGGTCAGACAGAACGACAGGCCATGCTGCCGGGTCGCGGCGCGCACTCGCGCTCAGGTCAGGTGAGGGGAGCAGGTCCAATTGTGCATGCACTGACCCACTCAGTGTACTTATCCAAAGCCGCTACTACATCCCCAGAACACACTATCTTTTTGCGGTGAATGTCTCCTGTCAAGCGATGTAAACACACTCCATCACACGCCATGCCTGGCAGCATAGTCGCTCACCATAGGATACAAAGACAGCGTGTTTCAAGCATGTATTTTTGTTCTTGCACGACTAGACTTGTGTCAGAGGACAGGTATTGCGTATAGGGAAGTGAGGCCCCTCCCTTATACATGAGCAAGCAATACCGCCTCCCGGTATACATTCACACACAACGTTGCGCTATTCCACACAAGCGAAAGGAGCGTTCACTTGAGAATGATCGTCGACTTGACGCGCTGTCAGAGCTATGGACAGTGCGTCTTTCTCGCCCCCAACGTCTTCCGTTTCCATGGCGAAGAAGCCCTCGAATATGACTGCGCGCCCGATGACCATATGCGTGAGCAGGTCAAATGGGCTGCCGCCGCCTGCCCGGTCCATGCCATCACCCTGGATTACCGTGATGAGCAGCCTGAGACCGTTTCCCAACCACAGCATCCCGGAGCAAGGCCATGATGAGCAGCCCCGCCCCTTTCTCGAACCGCTCCACCAATGGCCACATCGTGATCGTTGGCGCCTCCCTGGCCGGTTTGCGCGCCGCGGAGACTCTGCGAGCGGAAGGCTTTACGGGCCATCTGACCCTCATTGGTGATGAACCCTATGAACCCTATGACCGTCCCCCCTTGTCCAAATCCGTCCTCGCCGGATGGATCTCGGATGAGCATACTACCCTGCCCCGGCGGCAGTATATCGAGGCTGAATGGCTGCTGGGCGCCAGAGCTACAGCGCTCGATCTGTCCAACCGGCAGGTGCAACTGGCTGATGGGCGCAAGGTCTCTTTCGATCGCCTGTTGATCGCTACCGGCGTGCGAGCCCGTCCCTGGCCGGATAAGGAACAAGCAGCACTCGATGGAGTGTTCACGGTACGCACGCGTGATGATGCAGCCCGGCTTCATGCGCGATTAGCAGCGAAACCCAAACGTGTGCTGGTCATTGGCGCCGGCTTCACCGGCTCTGAGGTGGCTTCTGCCTGCCGCGAACTCGGCCTGGAAGTCACGGTCACGGAGCGCGGCGCGACCCCACTCCAGGGAGCTCTTGGTCAGGCCGCCGGTGCCTATGCCGCGGCTTTACAGCGCCGGCATGGGGTGGATTTGCGCTGCAATACGACGGTTCTGGCTCTGGAGGGAGATGCCCAGAAGAAGCTACGCCGGGCCCAGCTCTCTGATGGAGACGAACTGGATGTGGAAGTAGCCGTCGTGGCCCTTGGTTCCCTACGCAATGTTGAGTGGTTACGGGGTGCAGGACTGGCCGCTGATGGGCGTGGCGTGGCGTGCGATGCCGCTTGCCGTGCCTTCGATGCAGATGGAGTAGTTACAGATGACATTTTTGTGGCAGGGGATGTGGCGCGCTGGCCTCATCCACTCTATGACGGCGAGCTCCTGGTGGTCGAACACTGGAGCAACGCGGTCACCCAGGCAGAGACGGCGGCTCATAACATGCTCGCCACACCTGCGAGGCGCCGCGCGCATAAGCATCTGCCCTCCTTCTGGTCCAACCAGTTTGGCACCAATATTAAGGCGATTGGTTTGCCCAGCTTTGCCGATACGATTGTTCTGACCCAGGCATCATCGCAGGAGCGCCGCCTGGTCGCTGCTTACGGGCGAAAGGGCCGCCTGGTGGCTGTGCTGGCCGCTAACGCACCCAGGTTCTTGCCAACCTATCAAGCGCTGATTGAGGCCCGTGCATCGTTCCCTCCAGATCTGCATGCATCAGACGGGCCGACGGAGTTGCAACTCTTGCCAGCAGGCTTTCCGGAGCCGGGGCACGCCACCCCTGATGCGGGCGCCATGATTACGGGTGCTGGCCCGAACACGCCGGAACAGCGGGTTGAGGGAGAAGCGCTCAGGCTGCTGGATCCACGTGTCCCGCCTGGCGCGCCACCCCTCGTAACACTGCATGCGAACGGGGCCGGTATGGAGCAGCAATTCCCTCTGCAAGAAGTACAAATGGGAGGAGTGCGTTCATGACCCAGACAGCTGTTATTCCCATAGAGAAACTCTTTGAGCGAGTACTCGACCCGACCAGTCGGGCCAATCCCTACTCGCTCTACGCCCGCCTGCGCGAGAGGCCGGTTTCGGTGCAGGAGGGTGGGACTTATGTCGTCAGTACCTACCAGGAGATTCGCATGCTGCTCTGCGATCCGCGCATCAGCTCTGATGCGCGTAAGAGCGCGCACCCGGCTAGAACCCTGGATACTGCGACGGAGGCAGCCACGCCTCCATTGATTTTAACCGATCCTCCTGAGCATACGTGGCTGCGCAGGCTGGTGATGCATCAGTTTACACCGCAACGGATTGCGAGCATGCAAGAGGAAATCGAACAGGTGGTCAATGATCTGCTCGATGCCAGAAAGCAGCAGAATCAGTTCGACCTGGTGCAGAATTTTGCGTATCCGCTGCCGGTGACGGTGATTTGCAGGTTGCTCGGTGTGCCGCGCGAGGACGAACCACGCTTTCGTGGCTGGTCTTCGGCGCTGGTGCGCACGCTTGATCCGCAAGAAAGTTTAAGCGATGCGGAGGTGCAGCAGGCAATACAAAGCCGCACACAGATGCGTGAATATATGAAACAACTGAGCGCGACACGCCGTGCGCACCCCCAAAATGATTTGTTCTCTAGCCTGGTGATTGGAGATGACCCGGATGGTCGCTTGCCTGAATCGGATCTACTGGCGACGATGCAATTGCTGTTAATCGCCGGCCATGAGACGACCGTCAATTTGATCACGAACGGTATGCTGGCGCTGCTACGGCATCCAGAGGTGTTCGATAGCCTGCGTCGTAACCCGACTCTGGCGATCCCGACGGTAGAAGAGGTCTTGCGCTACGATCCGCCGGTGCAGTTTCGCACGCGAACAACGCTTGCCGATATACCGGTCGCCGGTGTGACCATTCCACGAGGGGCGACGGTTGTGCTGTTACTGGCTTCGGGAAATCGCGACCCGGCGCGCTTCGTCGATGCCGATCGTTTTTGGCCTGAGCGGGACGATAACGAGCATCTTGGCTTTGGTGGTGCCGACCACTATTGTATTGGCGCACCCCTTGCACGGCGTGAAGCGGTGACGGCTTTAAAGGCGCTCGCACGGCGTCTGGATGGCCCGCGACTGGTCACCGACCCGCCACCTTACCGGAGAAATGCTGCCTTGCGTGGCCCGGAACACTTACAGGTCGCTTTCGATCATTTAAGCGACTAAGAGAGTTCTCGCAATTCCGTGAGAACCGGAGGCTCTCTCCTCTGCCGGGTGATGAGTACTGCCTGGCAGAGGAGACTGGCTCGTTTTATCCTGTGTTCGCGACGGGTGTTCTTTGCGGTTTCCCATACCCGGCCCGATTAAACGTGAAGCCGGGCACCTGAGGTGATGACATCATATATCTGGGAGCGCTTGAACCTCTTTCGGCCAGACTTGCCTCTTTCAAAGCGTCCGCAAACTCTCCCACGTGGGAAAAACGCTGCTTTGGATCTTTGGCAAGCGCTTTGAGCACCACACGCTCGACGGCAAGTGAGATGGAGGGGACGAAGTCACGCAGGCAAGGTGGAGGGGTTGACAGGTGTTGCAGGCAGATCTGCAAGCCCGTCCCCGAAAATGGTTCAGAGCCGCAGAGCCAGCAATAGACCATGACTGCCAGAGAATACTGATCACTTGCCGGCAGCGGACTTCCCTCGATACGTTCGGGAGATAGGTAGAGAGGTGTTCCTACTAATTTATTAGCCACGCTGGGGGAGGCCCTCTTTCCTGCCCGCATTACATGAGCAATGCCGAAATCAGTGAGCCAGGCGTCTTGCTTCGTTCCTAATAAAATATTACTCGGTTTGACATCACAGTGAATCAACTGCACATTATGAATGTACTGCAATGCGCTTGCAATCTGTAAGACAACAGGCACAATGGTGTGTACGGGGAATGCGCTCCCTTTGGGGAAATGCTGCCCGAGGTCTCCCATGGGGGCATACTCCATGACCAGAAAAGGCATATCCTGCGCAATATTAAAATCGAGCATGCGCACAATGTGTCGATGCTGTAAGTGCCATAGGAGGTAGACTTCTAAATGAAAACGCTTGACATCCTCCTCGCTGGCAAGAAAGTCGTCCAACAGCTTAAGCGCTACCCGAGTCCTCAAATACGTATTCATGCTCAGGTAGACGCTGGCGTGGCCCCCCTGTCCAAGACGGCGCAGCAGGGTATAGTCGCCAATCTGTTTCGCACTCAGAGACCCATACCCGGGTCTGGTGGTGCTACGAAAGGGAGTACTCTCATGAGGAGCGACTCCTTCCTCTACCAATTGATTGAGTTCTTCCATAGATGATCTCCAGCTTCTAACTCACGAGGCGGACAGACCCCAGGCGCTGTTCCTGCAGGCTCGGAGCGATCACATGGATTCGGGTCTATCTGATTGGGAATGACATCGTCTTCGCTGTTCTCAGTTTACTGATGTGTGAATGAGAATGCATCTTTAAAATGCACTATTTTTCCGTTGGCCTTGCGCCCATTCCAGGTAAAAAATAGCGCGTTCTAAGCATACATATTCATTTCCGTTTCGGTATATTGATAATCTGATTGTACGGGTGAAAAACCATTCTTTACTCTAATGAAGGAGGGACAATAGTATGCACAACCGATTAAAGCGTGCTCTGAGCAAAACGACACTGGCGACATGCGGTTTGCTGCTTGTTGCAACGTTAGTGGCTGCATGTAGCAGCCCGTCACGTAGCTCGACATCTCAATCGGCTTCGACACACATAACGACGCCAACCCCGGCTTACACACGAGGTGCTTTAGTGGCACTTGAGGGCAATGGCTTCAAGATAAGTTATCCCCCAGGTTTACATGTGAGTAAATCTGACCCGCACCTGGTTATCTTGACGAATGGTGCCGGTACTATCAAGATAACGTTCACGGTAGTGCCGGATGTCCATGGGAAGACCAGCGCGGCTTCGCTTCTGAATGCCGCGGTAAACGCACAAAAGGTTCCGTTGAAGAATGTACAAATAGTACCGGCACCGCCTACTACGACGGTAGGAGGCACTACCTGGAATCAGGAATCGGTTTCTGGAACTCAACGATTGAATGCTACCAATACTATGATGCACTCAGTTGTAATGGCCACTATTCATCCGGCAAACTCCCCAGCGAGCCAGGGGTATACAATTGCGTATAGTGCGCCGCAATCGATGTTCAACGCAGCGAACACGACCTACTTCCAGCCAGTACTCCAATCATTCAAATTCCAGCCGTAACCGGCAGGGGCGGGTGTTGTAGTGGATGGGAGGCTCGATTGGAGGGCGACCACAAGGGTGCGCTCCTACCCT
Source organism: Ktedonobacteraceae bacterium (assembly GCA_035653615.1). Taxonomy (NCBI): domain Bacteria; kingdom Bacillati; phylum Chloroflexota; class Ktedonobacteria; order Ktedonobacterales; family Ktedonobacteraceae; species Ktedonobacteraceae bacterium. The sequence continues at coordinate 5,823 of DASRBN010000006.1, forward strand.
ACATGTGGTGGGGCAGGCCCTTGCGCTCGCTCTCCAATCCCATATAGCAAAATGATGACGCGAGTAATTAGGGGGACGAAAATGGCAAGTTGGGGGTCAATTCGCGTAGTGCCGTGGCTCGCTACGCGCTAGAGTGCCAACTGGTATAGTGACTAATTTGATCGTGATCAAATTGTGATGTTAGAGAGAAGCTTGCTTCTCCCTTTTTTCAGGCCGCTCGTAGCCGCTCTTCATACTGCGCAGCTTTCCATACCTGCTTGCTTTAATGAAGCTTACCAGGCGGATTCTTTAAATCTGGTGCTAATATGCCTGTTTAGAAAAAGGCACTCTTGCAAATGTAACAAGTTATTGTATATGCTCATAATCGTGTGGGAAGATATAAAGTAGAGATATTTATCTGTGACTACATAGGATACCGCTATGCACCAGATTATTGCGCAAGTGGGAGGGGGCCGATTATACCAATTGTCAATCAAAGCAGATCCGATTGTCGTTGGTACCCCTGCCTGGTATGATTGGCTGGACCAGAATACCGCTTTTCTCTTCACCGATCATGTAGGAAGCTTTACCGCGCGTAAGAGCAGTTCCATTTACAATGATCAGGATTGGAGCGCTACTCGTTTTTGGAAGGGCCGGTTCTACCATATTCCCCTGGGCCCCAGCCGTTCACTCACGCTCTCACGACTGCAAGCCGCGGTGGAACGGCTCATTAGTGGCTATACTACAACCGATCTGATCGACGTGTCCGCGGAGTGCTTTTCCGCCTCCTTGCGCCCGGCATATGGGATAGGATTTCCGCTTGATCGGGCGGAGGGATTGGTGCAGGCCAAACTCCAGCGACCCGTGCTCAGCGAGGACCTGCTGGTGCGCCAGCGGCTCATCGCCCGCTTGCAAAGCGGGCTGCCTGGCCGACTCACCTTGCTGTGCGCCCCGGCCGGCTTTGGCAAGTCGACCCTGCTGGCGCACTGGGCCGCTCGTTGTGGACGGCCGGTGGCCTGGCTGGCGCTGGAGCCGGGGGATCAAGACCTGGCGGTCTTTGTGCGCCTGGTGCTGGCCGCCCTGCGCACCTGCTTTCCCACGGCCTGCCCGGCGACGGCCCGGCTGCTGGCCAGCCAGCAGGGCCTTGACATCGAGCCGCTGGCCGCCGCGTTGCTGGCAGACCTGGCTGCTTTGCCGGGCGAGGCGTTGCTGGTGCTGGATGATTATCAGTTCATGCAGCGTGACGGGGTGCAGCGCTTGCTGGCGGCGCTGCTGGAGCACCTGCCGCCCCGACTGCACCTGGCCCTGGCCTGCCGCTGGGACCCGCCGCTGCCGCTGGTGCGCTGGCGAGCCAGGGGCTGGCTGCAGGAGGTGCGGGGAGCCGAGTTGTGCGTGACGGAACAGGAGACGGAGGCGGTGCTGGCCGCGCTGGTGGGGGGCGAGCGGGCGCGGGCGAGCGCGCGGGTGGTGTGGCAGCGCACGGAGGGCTGGGTCGCGCTGGTACGCCTGGCGGCGTTGGGACTGCGCCAGGCGGCAGACGCGGCGGCGTATCTGCAGCACTGGAGCAGCGTGCCCGATAGTGCCAGCCGGCGCTACCTGCTGGAAGAGGTGCTGCTGCAACAACCGCAGCGGGTGCAGCAGGTGCTGCTGGGCACGGCGCTGCTTAAGCAATTCAATGAGTCGTTGTGTGCGCGGCTCCTGGAGGGCGAGGAGAGCCGGGAGTCGGTGGCAGGATTGCTGGGATGGATGGAGCAGGCGCAGTTGGTAGAGCCGAGGCAGGAGGGAGAACCGGGCTGGTACCGGTATCGTGTGCTGCTGCGGCAGGTGCTGGAGCAGCGGGTGCGCGAGGAGTGGAGTGCGGCCGAGGTCGCGTGCTGGCATCGGCGAGCCAGTGAGTGGTATGCGAGCCGGGGGGAGATAGTCGAGGCGGTGGAGCAGGCGCAGGCGGCGGGAGAGGGAGAGCGAGCGGTACAACTGGTGGAGGGGCAGGTGAGGCGGCTTCTGGAAGAGGAGCGAGTCGAGGAGATGGAGGGCTGGCTGGAGCGATTGGAGGAGGAGCAGCGAGAGGGGAGTGCGGCATTGCTGCTGGCGCGTGCCTGGCTCAAGCACGTTCATGGCCGCTTGATGGAGCTACCAGGTCTATTGATGACTGCCGAGCAACGCTTAGACTTCCAGTTCAGGGATGCAGGTGATCCAGATAATGCTAAATACTGGTTTCTGCGTGCATTCCTTGCGCTCGTCTGGAGCCAGTTCCAGTTCTTTACGGGGCAGATAGAAGCAAGTCTGGAGAGTGCCCACTCAGCGCTGGAATGGATTCCGCCCGAATATGAATATATAGCAAGTCATGCCCTTTCAATCCTGGCACTTTCAAGGCAAGCCAGCGGGCAGCAAGATGTGGCGCTCTTTGAACTCAATAAAGCCCTGAGAGACCAATCGGCGCGTCATAGCGTCACTGCTCGTCTACTCTTCACTCAGGCCATCATTTACTTGAATGCGGGAAAACTGCAACAGGCCGAACAGACAGCAAGACATCTGCTTCAGGTTGCCCGGCAAGCCGACCTGGCGTTGAGCCAGACCTGGGCCCACCTGTTGTTAGGAGTGGTGCATTATGAATGGAACCAGTTGGATATGGCGGTGAATCACTTCAACACAGTGATCGCTAATCGGCACCATGCCCATTTTTTTGCTGTACGTGATGCTCTATGCGGTTTAGCCCTCACCTATCAGGCACAAGGATTGAGTAGCCAGGCGAAGGAGATTGCTCGTACCTTATTGGAATGGGTTTTAGAACAGCAGAACATGCGCGAATTAGTAACTGTCTATGCTTTCCAGGCACAATTAGCCTTGCTCCAGGAGGATGTGGAGTCGGCTGAGATATGGTCTGTAATGGCAAGAGATCAATCAGTGCCAGGCTCGATACTGTTCTTTGATTGCACCGAGGCTCATTTGTTACTCGCCAGAGGTGACGAGCCGGGTGCAGTACAGGCTCAAGCGCTCCTTAGCCAGCGCTTGCAGCATGCAGAATCAAGCCACAATAGACGTATGACTATCAAAGTACTGGCTATGCAAGCATGGGCTTATCGGATACAAGGCCATGAGACCGAAGCGTTAAAGGCGCTGAAACGGGCGCTTACTCTGGCACATTCCGGCAGGTTTATTCGTACCTTTGCCGACCTACCATCATTAGCCAGGATGCTACCAGAACTGCGCAAACCACGCAAAGCGCAACAGATGATAGATGCCCCCCTCGCGGCTTATCTGCAGCAGATCCGGATGGCGTTCAAATCCGAATCCTCGCGGCCTGTTTCCGAGGAAGTGCGGCTACAGCAAGAGGGTCCAGAACTCTTGACCAACCGCGAGCGACAAATCCTGGGCTTGCTCAACAGGAATTTGACGAACAAAGAGATTGCCCGTGAACTGGTCGTCACACCAGGAACGGTCAAAGTGCATACCAATAGTATTTATCGCAAACTCAGTGTGAACAATCGCCGGAGTGCTATTATGCTTGCCAGATCGCTTGGCATTCTGGTTACACAGTGAAGTACCCATGCCTGGCAGACCTGTCTTTTATAGACAGTATCGCGCTTTGTCATCATTGCTTGGATCAAGGGCAGGAATAGTGGGAGCGGAGGCGAGCGTGATTGGGGCAAAAAAACAGTGTGTTTACAGCATGCATTTCTGCCCTGTATACGTTATAGTGCATTCACACACGCAATCAGTCTTGTCCTAATCAAAGGAATGAGAGTACGCGCCTGATCTTCCTATTTGACTAGAGGAAAAGGTCATCACGGAGCCGTAACCTCCTTTCACGCCAGCCGGATCTTCTATGCAGGCCTGGAGCGTAGCAGGAGTGCTACGTTGCTGGCTGTTCGTGTAGGGGGGATTAGCAAGCCGAACGAAACTTGTAGGAGTTCTCTTACGAGTTTCGTTCGCCAGGCTATTCCGCAACAGGATGGTATGAGTCCGTTATACAGGCATCCGCTCTTTCACATACGTGACCCCTAACGTAGCTCGTAAAACAGTGTGTTTTAAGCATGTCTCATCGCTCCCAGGCGAGTACACTCAAGGGATAGGGGCTATGAAACGAGCCTCTGATAGAAACGCAACAATGGAATAACAGGAATGGGGCCCATCCTTGTCAGGTCGCAACGCTGAAGCGCTACGACTGGGGAGTGCCTCCCGTGAGGTGAACTATGGCGAATACGACGACTACTTTCTTCGAGCACCTGGCTCAACGTGGCAACGAACCCTTGCTTCATCATGTCTCTGGCAGCTTCCGCTTTGATATTGCCGGTGAGGGAAGCTGGTACGTCGTCACGAAGAACGGATCGCTGTCAGTGAGCAGAGAGGGAGCAGGGGCAGACTGTGTGCTTGTGTGCAGTCGCGAAGACTTTGACCGTATGGTGGTGGGACAGCAGAATCCCACCACGTTACTTTTGCAAGGGAAGCTGCAGGTGAGAGGTGATCTTGGGCTGGCGCTGCTGTTCCAGCGCCTTTTTCCCGATGAAAGCCTGGCCGGCAGTACACAGGGAAAGAAAGAGGGGCATGACTCATGAGCGAGAAAACGATCAGTGTTCTCGAAGGAAATAATTTTGTGGTCAGTGACTTGCGTGGAGACATCGATGCCTCGCCAACGGAGACATTGGGGCTATTTGCCTGGGATACCCGTTTTCTTTCACGCTGGCTCCTGACGGTAGACGGTCTGCGCCTCAATGTCCTCTCGACGGATGATCTCGATTACTTCTACGTACAATACTTCCTCGTTCCAGGAACCGGTACCATTTATGTAGACGCTGATCTGTCCATCATTCGCAAGCGGGCAGTCGGTAACGGCTTTCATGAGGATTTGACGATCCTCAATCACAAAGATACCCCGGTCGATCTCAAGGTGCGTATGGAGGCAGGATCCGACTTTGCAGATCTGTTCGAGGTCAAAGATGCCCTGAAGAAGAAAGGAGCATTTTACCATCGCATCGAGCCTGATCGCCTGATACTCGGCTATCGTCGTGACCACTTTGTGCGTGAGACCTTGATCGCGGCCAGCGCGAAAGCCGATATTGACGAACACGGTTTGAGCTTCACGGTGCATATCGATCCTCATGGTGAGTGGACAACCTGCCTGAATGTCGTCGTTGCCTTAACAGGCTTCGGGGAGTATCGCAAGGAGACCACCTATGGGCACGGAGATCAACGCTCGCGATCCACCGTGAAGAAGAATCTCCAGAAGGCCGGTGAGGCTATCCCGCGTCTTTCGTGTGACTGGCCTGCTCTGCCGGTCACTTATCGCCGGAGTATTATCGACCTGGCGTCGTTGCGCTTTTATCCGCTAGCGCTGGGAGGACAGGCGGTTCCAGCGGCCGGCTTACCCTGGTTCATGACGCTTTTCGGTCGAGACAGTCTGATTACCAGTTACCAGGCGCTCCCGTTCGCCTCGAGTGCGGCGGTAGCTACCCTGCGTGTTCTGGCCCAACGTCAGGGAACCCGGATCGATGATTTCCGCGACGAGGAACCTGGGAAGATCTTGCACGAGGCCCGCTTTGGTGAGATGACCGCCTTCGAGGAACGGCCCCACTCGCCCTACTATGGGGCCGCCGATGCCACGCCTCTATTTCTCATTTTGCTTGATGAGGTCGAGCGCTGGACCGGTAACGTCGAGCTGGTACGGCAGTTAGAGTGGGAAGCTCGAGCGGCATTGCGCTGGATTGATGAGTATGGAGACCGCAATGGCGATGGCTATGTCGAATATGCGCGCCGCAACCAGCAGACGGGATTGGAGAACCAGTGCTGGAAGGACTCCTGGAATTCGATCCTGTTTGCCGATGGCACGCTTTCACGCCTGCCGCGTGCTACCTGCGAGATTCAGGGGTATGTTTACGATGCAAAGAGGCGTTGCGCGCGCCTGGCACGAGAATTCTGGAATGATCCCGCGCTGGCCGAGCGCTTAGAGAAGGAAGCGGCGGAACTGAAGCGGCGGTTCAATCAAGACTTCTGGCTGGCGGACCGCCAGTGCTTCGCGCTGGCGATTGATGGAGATGGGCGCAAGGTTGACGCGCTGACCTCGAACATCGGTCACCTGCTGTGGAGCGGCATCGTCGAGCAAGACAAAGTGAAGGCGATTGTGACGCACCTGCTCGGTCCTCGACTGTATTCTGGTTGGGGCGTGCGGACGATGGCGGAAGGCGAGGGGGGCTACAATCCGATTGGCTATCACGTAGGTACGGTGTGGCCACACGACAATGCGTTGATCGCGATGGGTCTGAGGCGTTATGGCTATCGCGAAGAGGCAGCACGGGTGGCGATGAATATGTTCGAGGCGGCAAGCTACTTCAAGGGACGGCTGCCGGAAGCATTTGCGGGCTACCGCCGCGATCTGACCGAATTTCCGGTGGAATACCCAACGGCGTGTAGTCCGCAGGCGTGGGCCAGCGGGGCTCCGCTCTTGCTGCTGCGGGCGATACTTGGCTTAGAGCCGGTGGGTGAGCACCTGGTGGTTGATCCGGCCATCCCCAGTCAGCTTGGGGAGATCGAATTGCTCGACATCCCTGGGCGTTGGGGGCGTATCGATGCCTTCGGTCGTGGCAGGATTGATACAGCCGCGCTGGAAAGCAAGCCAGAGCCGGCACAGGAAAAGGTCGTTGTATAAAAACGGTAAGATAGCGATACGATCTTCCCCACTATAGAGGGGAGATCGTCATAGGAGGAGAAGAGAGAGCGTGGGGTAGAAGTATTTCCAGAAGGGAGCCTGGTCTGGGTAATCAATGAGAGTCCTTTTCGCGGGCTGAGAGGGACGATCCGGTCTATCCACCGGATCGCGGATGATCGAGACGACCCCTTTTGTTTTTACCTGGTTGCGCTGGAAGGAGTCTATCTAAAGGAACCCTTGTGGTTTCAGTACCACGAGGTAGAGCTTGTTGCTGCTCCGTCCAGTGTGCGTGTTGCGGAGTAATTTGGCAGACGACTCCAGCTGCGCAACTGATCTAAAGGAGAGGACCTTCGCTCCTGATGAATGTTGCCGTCCGAAAGGGGGAACAGTGTGTTTTGAGGATTTCATTTGAGCCTGGAGCTACTACACTACAACTGGTGGTATGGTTTCTTCCGGGTTTGGAGTGCATACCTTCGAAATATGGCAATTCCGTTCTGGGTTGTCAAGTTGCGCAAGCATGAGATTCTTCGCTTCTCTCAGAATGACATGCATGCTCTTTTCGTGCAGTTGGATCGAGAGGACTGAGATTCTTCGCTTCTCTCAGAATGACATGCATTACGGTGAGAGAAGGACAGGCTGGCAATGATAAAAGGTGAGGAAGAAAGGAAGAAAAACGGTAATGGGAATGTTGCGAGTGATATCAAAACGCGGAGATGATCGACTGCAATGGAATGAGCAGGAGGTGCTGGCTGGTAACCCCGAGGCGCAGGCAGCAGTCCGGGAAGCAGAACGGATCTTCACGCAAGAGCAGGCCAGAGGCTCGACGGGGTATCGAGTTGATGCGGGCAAACCGATTGAGCGGCTGGGGCACTTTGACGCCCAGGCCGAGCAGATTGTTATGGTCCCGCGCGTTGTGGGGGGATAAATGCGCTAATGCCAGGGATATCCCTGGCGAGTTTCCTCTTGCTACCCGGGCTGTTCGCAGTCAATCATGCAGGTCTCCATCCTTTGAGAGGAAGTGCCAGGGACTTCTCCCCAAAGGATGGAGATTTTTTATTTCCTATCGCTACGAATCGGCGTAATGAAGTAAAAACGGGATGAAGCGGTTCGCCTTTTGCAGGTAGGCTTCTTCATCCGCCTCGATCATGAGCTTGTGAATGACCACGGTGTCGGCATCGGGTACTGACTCATGAGGTTGCAGGCAGAGATACATGGTTAATTTCCCCTTTTCTCTCACCTGCACTCGACCGGCTGAATGTGGTATGCGATAGACGCGGTCTGGATTGCTGGGGCTGGGAATGTCGATATAGCCACGCTCGATCAATTGTTTGTATTGTTCAGGGGTCAAGATAGAACGGAGAAGTTCTCCCGCTCGCCGATTTGCGGCTGGCCGCTGAAAAAAGCTGTTGACGATGAATGCCCCCAGGAGGATGAGAACAATAACAACGATGAGAATGGTCACCAGTACATCCATATTCAACTCCCAGCAAAAATCAAGTTCTTCTTGCAACGCCTTTAGTAGACCCGTGGTTAGGAGTCCCCGGTTGATGGGTACGCATCCACTATAATATCCACGGAACAAAAACGTATGCTGTAAATAGACTGCTTTTGGCTCTCCATCCTTTGGGGGTCACCGTATTCCTGGCGATTCCCCCGCCCGTGGGCGCGGTGATGTTGTTTAACAAAATGGTGTGGAAATTGGCCCGCGTGCCGCATTATTTTGTTAAAGCATAATCTAGCCCCTACCCCCGAAGAAATAGTGTAAACACACTACAAGGCCCTGCCAGCTCACGTGTTTGATTGCCATAAGAGCACACAAAATAGTGTGTTCTAAAGGTGCGTTTTTCAGGCATTCGATTCTACACTTCGATGGTGTGTGTTTGAGGAAGGGTAGGTAGAGAGATACGGCGGCTTCTTTTTCATCTGGATACAAGGGAGTATCTACAGGAGTAGATGGGTATCGAGCCGGTTTCGCATTACATCAGCATGCGAGGAGATCAGCATATGCATAAAGACGACCAGCCATCTCCCTTTCCCGTTTTTATGAACGATGATATAGGGGAAAACTATAGCGCCGGTTTGTACCAGAACCTGGCGGAAGCAGAGCTGGATGACATCCTGAAAAGCAGCTTTACTCGTACATCACGATCTGAGCAGGAATTCGAAAGCACTCCTCTGCCTCTTGATGCAGCCGAGGGTATGATTCGCCTGGCCATTATTGATAACGGCACTATCATTCCCGTGATGAGCATCGCCGAAGTAGATACGCCCCAGACAGTAGCACAGCGCATGGCTTTATGCGCGCTTGCGGCACGAGCTATTATTGATAGCCTTCTGGAGGTGTTCGCTGACAGGCATGGCCGGGAGAACGAAGCGCGGTAGTGATACCATAGATTCTGAGCGAAGCGAAGAATGACATGCCCTGTGTTTGCTCCGCTCAGGGATTCGGCTTATTTCGCTCAGCATGACATGTCACCGTGGAAGGATTGCTTATGGAGAGATATGGATCGCGTGAGTATCCAGGTCGCCTGTTTGTTGTGGAGGGTATTTGTAGTTCGGGCAAGAGCACGCAGCTGGCTCTGCTTCGTCAATGGCTCATCAGTGAGGGCTATCTCGTTTTTTCTAGCGAGTGGAATTCATCGCCGCTGGTGAGACGAACGACGAAGAAGGCGCTGAAGAAGCAGTTGCTGACGCCGACGACTTTCAGTTTACTGCATGCCACGGACTTTGCCGCTCGCACAGAACACGATATTATTCCACCACTCAAGGCCGGGGCTATTGTGCTGGCGGATCGCTATAGCTACTCTGCTTTTGCCCATGACGCGGCGCGCGGCGTGGACTATTGTTGGGTGCGCGAACTCTACCAGTTCGCGGTGAAGCCGGCAGTTGCTTTCTACTATCGTATTCCCCTGGAAGTCTCGCTCAACCGTATCCTGGCGGGACGTACAGAATTGAATTATTACGAGGCGGGGTTGGACGTGGGATTGAGCAACGATCCACTTGAGAGCTTCAAACGCTTCCAGCAGCGCGTCGTGAATGAATACGAGGCAATGATAGACGAGTTTGGTTTGACGGTGATGGATGCGACGTGGCCAATTTCCGAATTGCAAAGACGGATGCGTGAAATGATTAAACCCTACCTGCCCGGTGCGTGCCGTTTGCATTCAGCGGTGCCGGAAGCGCAGCATAGCTCGCAGCGAGAGTTGTCGGTGGCAACGAGTGAGGGCTAATCAAGGCTTCGTTGCTCCCTCATAACGACGCTCATAACGTTTTCATGACGCCTTCCCTCATACTCTAGCCGTGTCATGTTGAGCGCGTGAGCCGAAGCCCTGAGGAACGAAGGGGAAGAATCATAGCAGAAAGGAGCCTCTATGCGCGTCAATGTTCGCGGTCGTGATGTACTGCCTGCGAGGATGTTCGGCGGTAGCGCTCTCCTGCTGCTCTTTGTAGGCGCCTACTTGATAGGTGTTGCTTTTAAATATATCACTGACTTTTCTCATGCCGATTTTACCCCTGACCTGGGTTTGTTCACTTCCAGCGGGGGGGCTGTTTTAACCTATCACAATGATACGTTCCGCAGCGGGCAAAACCTCGATGAGACGTTACTCAATACCGGTAATGTGAATGTCCAGCATTTTGGGAAGCTGGTCTCCTATCCGGTTGATGGGCAGGTCTATACGCAACCGCTCTTTGTTCCTCATCTCGGTATTCGCGGGCGCCAGTATAACGTAGTGTATGTTGCGACAGAAAATGACAGCGTGTATGCTTTTGATGCCGATCAGCGACACGCGGAAGCTCCGCTGTGGAAGACAAGCTTCCTGCATCCCTCATCTGTGACAAGCGTTCCCGCGACGGATCTCTTTAAGAAGTATCCACATCAAGATATCGAGCCTTTTGTGGGTATTACCGGAACTCCGGTTATTGATCGAGCCGCTAACACGATGTATGTGGTGGCAATGACGAAGGAACGCGGCTATCAATATGTGCAGCGTTTGCACGCGCTCGATATCACGACAGGCAAGGATCGGGCCGGCAGTCCGGTGACTATTTCCGCTTTCGTGAAGGGCAAGGGCTATGACAGGGTGAACGCAAGCAGCTCGTTGATAGCATTGAATAGCAAGCAGGCCAATCAGCGCCCTGCATTGCTATTGGCGAATGGGGTGATCTACATTGCCTGGGCAGGGTTTGGTGATACAGACCCCTATCATGGTTGGGTGATAGGCTACACCTATGATGGCAGGGCATTCCGGCAAGTGGCTGTCTATAATACGACGCCTGATGGCCAGGAAGGCGGAGTGTGGATGGGTGGAGCTGGTCCGGCGGCAGATACTGAGGGCAATGTTTATTTGACGGTGGGGAATGGCAGCTTCGACCTGGCTCAGCAGGGTCAACGCGATGCTGGGGATAGTTTCGTGAAGTTGAATACGCGCAATGGCCTTGTGCTTTCCGACTACTTTACTCCTTTCAACCAGGCGTGTTTAAGTGGCAGGGATGGAGACCTGGGGGCGGGAGGAGTCTTGCTCTTACCAGAACAGCTTTATACGATTCATCCAAACCTGCTTATTGGAGTGGGAAAGGAGGGGCGGATCTATGTGCTTGACCGGGATCATATGGGCGGGTTCCACGGTTATGCAGGCGCTTCACTGCAATGTGGTTCTAGAGAAGAAGGACGCACTGATATTGATCAAGTCTTGCAGGAACTGCCGGCGAGTTCCACGGATAGCTTTTTCGGCATTCCGGCCTATTGGGTTGGCACAGCTACGAGCGGCCAGCTGGTGTATGTTGGGGAGGCAGGCGATCACCTGAAGGCTTTTCAGTTGAATGGGGATACGCTTTCTGCCAGAGCAACTGCCCAGACAGCAGAATCATATGGCTATCCCGGCGCAACACCCTCGATTTCTAGCAACGCGCGTGTCCCCGGCAGCGGAATTGTGTGGGTGATCAGTCCCGCCAATTGTGATGGGCCTGGCTGCGTACCGAGCGGGCCGGGGGTGCTGCGCGCCTATGACGCGACAAATATCGGCAGAGAGCTTTACAACAGCGAGCAGGATGCGGCACGCGATGGGCTGGATAGCTATGTGAAATTTTCTGTGCCCACGATTGCCGGTGGCAAGGTTTTTGTGGGAACACAAACGAGTTTGACTATCTATGGGTTAGAGACTGAGTGAAAGGAGGCGGGACTCTTGAGGTCTTATCAACAGAAATATGATCAACATCAAGATGAAAAGGCGCTTGTATCCTCTCAGCAGAGCATTCCGCCAGCTCCTTTTCCGCGCAACTATGTGCATTGTGTGTTTGATAATTTGTACGATTTAGTGCAAGCCGTTCACACGCTGCGAGCCGATGGGCATAATTCTGGAGATATCCACGTGATGTCTTGCTGGGATTATGTAGCTGCCGTTGAGCGCGAGCGAGAGCACCAGAATTCTCTCTTAAAAATGCTCACGAGCCTCTATGGTTTCTTAGACGAGAGCTTTGGTGAGGTCTATCTACAGGAGGCCCGCAAGGGAAATCACATGCTTATGGTGCGGCTGTCGAGTTCCAGGCAGCTAAAACGGGTGAGCGATGTGCTGATGCTCTATCACGCGCGTATGGTCAGGTATGTTGACACCTGGACAGTCATGTATCTGTCCCTTTAAAAGCGTAATCGTGTATTCCTTCGCTAACCACGGAGGAGGTTCGTGATGAAAGGAAAACCAGGGGTGAGACATTCCTTTATGATAAAAGATATTCTTCGGAGTCGGAAGCTCCTGTTGCTTGTAGTTGCCGCGGGGATGGTACTTTTCTATGTCTGCCTCTCTGCCAGGAGTGTTCCTGCTGCATTGACTGTGACGAGGAAAAGCACTACCTTTGTGGCGAAGAGACCTGCTGAACCATGTCAATCCAACCATGACGCGGGTTTTCTGACGGCGATTGCATCGAAGTTGGTAGATGCTTCAGGGTGCCGGGTGTATCTTACGGGGGTGAACTGGTTTGGGTTTGAGACGAGTAGCTTTGCGCCGCATGGACTGGGAGTTCGCAACTGGCAAGCTATGCTGAAGCAGATGGCGCAATTGGGTTTCAATACGCTGCGCCTGCCGTTTTCCGATCAACTCTTTGACCCGTCAAGCGTGCCGCAAGGTATCAACTATCGGTTGAACCCTGATCTGAGGGGTCTGCACGGGCTAGCGCTGATGGATAAGATTATCGAGGGGGCGCGTAAGGCCGGCTTAAGGGTGATCCTTGATCATCACGATGCCTCTGCCGATGAACGTTCCGCGTTCTGGTACGACGCCGCGTATCCACAATCGCGCTGGATAGATGATTGGGTGATGCTGGCGCGACACTACCGGGGAAATGATACAGTGATCGGCGCTGACCTTGACAACGAACCGCACTATCCGGCGACGTGGGGCGATGACAATCCCTACACGGATTGGCGATTGGCCGCTGAGCAGGCTGGAGATGCTATTCTGGCTGTCAATCGGGACTGGCTGATTATCGTGCAGGGCATCGATCTCTATCAGGGCGATTCTTACTGGTGGGGAGGAAATCTGGAGGGGGCAGCGAAGCATCCGGTGGTGCTTTCGATTCGAGACAAGCTGGTGTATTCTGCCCATGACTACGGCCCAAGTGTGTATGATGAGCAGTGGTTCAAGGTTTCAAGCCCAGCTGTGCTTACGCAGACGTTGCCGGCCCTCTGGGACAGGCATTGGGGCTATTTACAAAAGGATGGCATTGCGCCGTTGTTTGTTGGGGAGTTCGGCGGACCTTCGATGGGTGGAGATCTTGAAGGTGTATGGCAGCGGACCCTGATATCGTACCTGCATACGCAAGGGATCAGCTATGCTTACTGGGCGTGGAATGCCGATTCGGGGGATACCGGTGGCATCTTGCAAAGCGACTGGAAGACGGTGAACCAGGGCAAGATGAGCGCGCTGAGCGCCTATCAATGGCCGTTGCTGGGCCAGCCATGAGGCGTTGTCCCTACCTCTTGCCCTGCCACGTTTTCTGATGAGGGCAGAAATGCCTCACCCGCTGGAGGGTGATCACAAGGGTCTACATCCCCATCCCAGGCCGCTTCCGCCCTTACTATGATCACGGGACAACTCCGCCGGGGCATGGAGTCATAGTATGGGCGGGGGTAAGGGGTGGAGCGGCGGGGACCCTTGTGGTCGTCCTTCTCGGGTCCACGACCGCTCGTTCGCAACAAAAAAGTATCAGGGAGAGAGTGTTCCTACGGGTGGGGGAGCTGCCGGCGTTGTGCTGCGATGAAGGCGGCGTACCAGCGCCCGCTGTCTTTGATGATGCGGCGCTGGGTGGGATAATCGATATAGACGATGCCGAAGCGCTTGCTGTAGCCTTCGGCCCATTCGAAGTTGTCGAGCAGCGACCAGACGAAGTAGCCCTGCACGGGGACGCCCTGCGCGCGCGCTTTGCCGAGCGCCTGTAGATGCTCACTGAGGTACTGGAGGCGCTGTGGATCGCTGACGGTGCCGTTGCCGTCCCAGTGATCGGGGAAGGCGGCGCCGTTTTCTGTGACGATAATGGAACGAGGAGCATACTGACGATGAACGCGCACGAGTACATCTGTCAGTCCTTGCGGATATATTTCCCATCCCATAGCTGTGTAGGAGGAGTGGGGTCCGGCGGCGACCTGTTCATAGGCGGTGGCCGCGCCGTCACCCAACTGGTTTTCTCCTGTGCGGGCACGAATAAGCGTGCGTGAGTAGTTGTTGACGCCCAGGAAGTCGATGGGGGTGGCGATGATGGCGAGGTCGCGATCCTCGATTGGCGGAGGGGCAACTCCTGCGTCGTCGAAGAGGCCTTCGGGATAGGTTCCGCGAAAGATGGGATCGAGGAACCAACGATTGCTCATTTTATCTGCCAGCTCTACCGCATGTAGGGTCTCAGGGTCATTATTTGCGGGATAAACAGGCGTCAGATTCAGCGTAATCCCTAGCCGGGTAGATTTTCGCCTGTGTGCTTGCAGGCGTGAGAGGGCAAGGCCATGCGCGAGCAAGAGATGATGAGCCGCTATATAAGCCGCTTGCTTATCGCGTATACCTGGAGCATGTACGCCGGTTTCATAACCCAGATAGGCCGAACACCAGGGCTCGTTGAGCGTGGTCCAGTAGTCGACGCGATCTGCCAGTCGCCGCGCGACTACCTCCGCGAAGTCGGCAAAAGCGAATGCGGTCTGACGATTAAGCCAGCCGTTTTGCTCATGGAGGGCCAACGGGAGATCCCAATGGTAGAGGGTGACAAAAGGCGTGATTCCTCGCGCCAGGAGTGAATCGACTAAACGATCATAAAAATCCAGGCCGCGCTGGTTGATGGCTCCTGTTCCCTGGGGAAGGATGCGCGGCCAGGCGATGGAGAAGCGATAGGCGTTGAGGCCGAGTTCGGCCATCAGGGCGACATCCTCCGGCATACGGTGGTAATGGTCGGCGGCAATATCCCCGTTCTCTCCTCGCTGGACCTTGCCCGGAATGGCCGCGAACCGATCCCAGATAGATAGACCACGCCCATCCTCATGTGCCGCGCCCTCAATCTGATACGATGCGGTGGCGGCGCCCCAGAGAAAGTCTGTGGGGAAAACGAGATCTGCGGAAGAATTCATGCTGGTTGCTGGTTTCAGGTGATCAATGATGCTCATTTGTTCTCCTTGAGTGGATGTTCTTTTGTAGCGGGCGACCACCAGGGTACGCCCCTACGGCTATTGAGTTTTACCAAAATAGTCTGGCGATGTACGGGGGCCGATCAATCGGCGCGGTGTACGGTGAATCGGCCCCTACGGCACAGCTGTGGAATCGGTTGGTCGGGTTCCACCGTAGAGGAAACAGTGGACCCAGTGGCCCTTGCCCAATTCGGTGCGCGGCGGAAACTGTTGCTGGCAGATAGGCATGGCGTGAGGACAGCGAGGGTGAAAGCGACAGCCGCCAGGGGGCTTGATTAAGCTGGGTATATCGCCGCTGCCATTTCCACTCACGACCTGTTTTGCCGGTATCCAGGGTGATATTTTGTGATCGGCTTGTGGGCCGGTTGAGCCGAAGCGGTCGGGATCGGGGGCCGACGAGAGCAAGAGTTGGGTATAGGGATGTTTTGCTTGCTGGATGAGTGCTTCGCTGGGGCCGCCCTCGACCATTTGACCGGCGTACATAACGAGCGTTTCGCCGGCAAAATAGCGGGCGCTGGCGAGGTCATGTGTGATATACAGGAGCGCCAGCTGCTCTTCTTCTTTGAGGCGGGTGAGTAAATTGAGTATGTCGAGCCGGATGGAGACATCGAGCATGGAGACGGGTTCGTCGGCGAGAAGGACTGAGGGTCTGGCTGCCAGGGCACGGGCGATGGCGATACGCTGCCGTTGTCCGCCACTGAGTTGGTGAGGAAATTTGGGGATGAATTGCTCTGCCGGGGTGAGGTTTACTCTTTCGAGTAGCGATGCGATGAGTTGCATTTCCTCGGAAGCGTTGCGGGCATGTCCATATATGCGCAGGGGGCGGCTAAGGTGGTGATGCACAGTATGCATGGGGTTCAATGATGAGAATGGGTCCTGAAAGACTATTTGTACGTGGCGGCGGTACGCCCGTAAGGCCCTTTCTCCGCCGGCTTTGATCACTTGCTCCCGGTAGCGAATGACGCCGGAAGTGGGAGCGTAGAGCCTTGCTAAGAGGCGAGCGACGGTGGTTTTGCCACTGCCACTTTCTCCTACCAGGGCTGTCGCGTGACCGGCACGCAGCGCCAGCGTGACATCTTCGACGGCATGGACTGCCTGTGCCGTGCCAAAGAGCTTGACCTTATGCACGGGAAAATCCTTTTTCAAATGTACTGCTTCCAGGATGGGTTCTTCAGTAGTTGGTGTTGCGATCTTCGTTGACATGTTCAGACTCCAGATTGTGGTGTGCAGATTCTTCGCTTCGCTCAGAATGACATGCCTGCGGCATGTTAGTTGACATGTTCAGACTCCAGATTGTGGGGTAAGCTCCCAGGATTCAGATCGTTATCGTAGAGATGGCAGGCGACGCAGGGACCATGCGCGGTGGATAACGTCTCCAGGGCGGGCGCTTTCGGCCTTTTCGATGCCACGGGCAGCAATGCCGGTACGCTGCTATGACAGGCTGGGAAAGCGAACGAGCAACGGGGATGGAATGCGCATCCCGATGGTATTGAACGCAGGTCGGGCGGTGAGCCGGGAATGCCTTTTAAGCTGCGAGAAGGACCATGCAGCTTTGGGAATGAATGCAGCAGCCCGTGGGTGTAGGGGTGACGTGGCGTGCGAAGCAACTCTTCCCGTGTTCCCATTTCGACGATGCGGCCCGCGTACATGATGGCGATAGTGTCGGCAATTTCCAGCAGGAGTGAGAGGTCATGCGTGATGAAGATGACCGAGAAGCCTAAATCGTTGCGCAATCTGAGAATCTGGGCCAGGATATCACGTTGCACGACGACATCCAGGGCGGTGGTTGGCTCGTCCATGATGATCAGCTTTGAATTGAGGGCAAGGGCAATGGCGATAATCGCTCGCTGCCGCATGCCCCCGCTGAGTTCATGGGGGTAGCTACGCAGGCGATCCGGGGCAATACCGACGAGTTGCAACAATTCCAGCGCTCGCGAGCGGGCTTCATTACGCGTCATGCGCGGATTGTGGGCGCGCAGTACGTCGGTGATTTGCGTGCCAATATCCAGAACGGGGTTGAGGGCGTTCATCGCGCTTTGGAAGACGATGGAGAGTTCGCGCCATCGAAAGGCTCGTAACTGGGCCGGGTTCAGCGCGAGAACATCGACTGCTCCAGCATGCGAGGAGATTTCGCTTCCTGTTCGCATCGTAGGGTAATACAACACCTGTCCCTGAGTGATGACCGCGGGTGGTTGGAGCAGGCGGGCGATGGCGTAGACAAGGGTTGACTTGCCACTGCCGCTTTCTCCGACCAGTCCGAAGATCTGGCCCGGCTCGATGGCAAAGCTTACATCGTTGACGGCATGAACGGTTCCTTTTGCGGAAACGTAGTCCACACTGATGTGTTTTACCTCTAATAGCGTGCTCATTCGTACCTGTATGGCCATTATACTGCCTCCTTTTTTGCCGGCGCGGGTTGCTTTATCTTGCGTTCCTTGCGCAAGCGTGGGTTGGCTAACTCGTCGATACCGAAGTTGATGAACGCCAGTCCTGCTCCAAGCAGCGCCACACAGCATCCAGGGGCCAGGAACCACCACCACGCTCCCAGCAGCAATGCTTCATTGTTTTGCGCCCAGTAAAAGATGGTGCCCCAGCTGATGGTGGTGACGTCACCCAGGCCCAGGAATTCGAGTCCAACCTGGGCCAGGATGGCGTAAATCACGGTACCAACGAGGCCCGCGGCCACAATCGCGATCTCATTGGGGAGAATTTCGACGAAGACAATGCGCAGCCTGCTTTCTCCGCTGGCGCGTGCTGCTTCGACGAAGTCCCGCTTGCGCATCGAGAGGGTTTGCGCGCGCAGCACGCGCGCCCCCCAGGCCCAGCCGGTGATGGTGACGATGATGGCCATAGGCAGTGGCCCGCGGAAAGGCAAATAAGCCGCCATGATAATGGCCAGCGGTATGGCAGGGATGACGAGAAAGATGTTGATAAGGAGTGAAAGCACGTCATCAATGAAACCACCAAAATAGCCGGCAGTCAAACCAACGATAACCGAAACGATGGTTGCCAGGAGTCCGGCGCCGAATCCGAGCAATAGCGATACGCGTGTGCCGACTATTACCTGGGCGAAGACATCCTGCCCGGTCTGGGTGGTGCCGAGCCAGTGTGCTGCCGAAGGGGGTTGAAGCACGTCGGGACTAAAGGCGGTGGGACTCTGCTGGATCAAGAGAGGTCCCAGGATGGCAACCAGGAAGAAAAAAACAATAATGCTCAGGCCGAAGGTGACTTTGCCGTTGGCGGCAAGCCAGCTTCCTACTGTCCGAAGTCCCCGCATCATCCCCACTGCCTGTGTATTTATAGGAACGTTTCTTGTCGCTACGCTTCTTTTTGTAGAAAGCAATGACGGTGGCGCCTGCGCGACGCCTGACTCTGCTTTTCGTTCATCGAGTTGCATGAGCTAACCCCTTTCCTGTCGAGTACGCGGATCCAATACAACATAGAGCAGGTCGGCCAGGAAATTGGCTCCCAGGACGGCGACTGCAATGATGAGAAAGATACCTTGTAGCAAGGCGTAATCGGAATTCTGCACGGCTTGTAGCAGGGCAAAGCCGATGCCTGGATAGGAGAAGACAATCTCTGTGAGCAATGCGCCGCCAACGACGAAACCAAGTGAGAGCGCGAAACCGGTAATGTTTGGCAAGATAGCATTGCGGGCCGCGTAGGTAAGCATCACCCGGCGCTCGGGAAGTCCCTTCGCCTGCGCCATCAGCACGTAGTCTTCGGAAAGCGAGGTCATCATTGCGTTGCGCATACCAAGCATCCACCCGGCGATAGAACTGACGACGATGGTAAGGGCAGGCAAAAGGGCGTGCTGCAGGACGCTCAAGAGGAAATCTGGATTCAGGTCCGGCGCAAGCGAGAGGTCGTATCCACCGTTGAGCGGGAACCAGTTGAGAACAAAGCCAAGCACGTAGAGTGTGATGAGCGCGAGCCAGAAGTATGGGATGGCGGAGAAGAAGGTAAGCACCGGTGGCAGGAAAACACCCAGCGGCGAACCGCGTCTCCAGGCGACAATGATACCCAGCAATGTACCACATACAAAACTGATAACAACGGCTGTTCCCATCAGCGCGAGCGTCCAGGGTAGGTCCTGCGCGATGACGGTCGCGACGGGTGTAGGGAAGTAGGTGACCGAGATGCCCAGGTTTCCGTGGGCCAGGTTCCCAAGGTATTCGACGTACTGGCTCCAAAGGCTTGCATGGCTAACGCCGAAGGCAATCTCCATCGCATGTACTGCGCGTGGATCGATACGTCCCTGCAACCTGGCAATCAGCACCTGGGCCGGGTTACCAGGGACAAGTCGTGGAATGAGAAAGTTCAGCGTTATGGAGGCCCATAGCGCGATCAGGTAAAAGCCGATGCGGCGTAACAGGTGACGCATGCTATCTCTCTCTTTCAGTACACGTTTCCGCGCAGGGATGATGTGTATGGACATCATCCCTGCGCGGAAACAAGGCCTGTGCTGGTTATGCTGGATGCAGGTTCAGGACAACAATCTCTACGTCAGGAGCCGAATAGGGCGCCGGCATTGCGTAGGGGTGCTGTTGATCGGGCCAACCAACGAAGTTCTTCGTGCTGTACTCGTACCAGGTTGCGCCATAGATGAGCGGAATGGTGGGCATTTGCTCAACCATGATTTTCTGGAGGCCCTCAAGCGCCTGCTGCTGTACGGCAGGGTTGGGTGAACTTGCATACTGCTGCAGGAGCTTATCCGTTGTAGGGTCGCTCCAGCGCTCGAAGTTTGATGTAGCGGGTTGACCGATTGGCGCGGTGTTGTTGCTTGCAAGCATCGAGTCGTACAGGTAATAGGGTGTCGGGCCAGGACTGGTCCAGGAGATGGCGGTATCAAAAGTACCTGTCTGTAAGGCGCTATAGTAGGAGTTGAAGGAGATGGTGTTTACCTTTACATCCATCCCGACAGCCTGCAAATTGCTGGCTATGATCTGGCTATCGGTCACCCAGTCGGTCCAACCGGATACAACATTGATGTTGAATGCCAGCCGGCGTCCATTTTTGTCAACGTAGATGCCGTCGCTGCCTTTTTTGAAGCCGGCCTGCTCTAGCAGCGAGTTCGCCCTGGTGGTATCCAGGGAGAAGGAGGCGCCGGCATAACGCGGCGACAGGTAGCTCTGGTTGGCCGGCAGGACGAGTCCCGTGGGATGAGCGGGCGGTTCGTAGCCGTTCTCGCCGATACGAGAAAGTTTGTTACGGTCGATGGCGGCGCTGATAGCCTGGCGCACTGCCAGCACGTTAAAGGGATATTTCGTCAGGTTCGGGTAGAGCGCGACGACGTTGCTGGGCGGGAACCAGTAATGGTTATTGGCCGGGTCGCGGTTGACGAATGTTTTATTGATGTCCGGGGTGAACAGGCCGGTCCAATCTACCGAGCCTTGCGAAAGCAGCAGGTCGGCACTGGTATTCGAGTTAAAGGACGGGTAGCGGATTTCGTTGATGGACGGCTTGCCCGGTTGCCAGTAGTGCGGATTGCGACCAAAGACGTACAGTTGCGGCGTGAATGATTTGAGGATGAAGGGACCCGTGCCGACGGGGTTCGGGTTGGTGTAGGTGACCGGATTAGTGGCGTTGGACCAGAGATGTTCGGGAACGATGTAAGTCTGCCCTCCCAGGTACCACAGGATAGGCGTCCATGGCTGTTTGAGGGTGACGACCACGGTATGGGCGTCGGGAGCCGTGACGGTGTTGATCATGTTCCACAGGCCGCTGTAATCAATGGCGGGATGGGCGCGTACCAGGTTAAGGGTGAATACAACGTCCGCGCTGGTGAAAGGTTTGCCATCCGACCACTGCACGCCTGGTCGGAGGTGAAACGTGACACGAGTGGCATCACTCGAGATCTGATAGCTCGACGCGAGCCAGGGTGAGACGCTGCCATTTTCGCGGTTGAAGAACAGAAGCGTTTCGTAGATCAAGCCCTGGGTGCCGCTCAAGACGGAGCCGTTGGCAAAAATGTTAAAGTTGCGGGTGTAGTCTCCAATGGGGCTGGGTACCATGGTGAGGGTTCCACCCTGGCCGGAAGCGTTGTGGTTGGAGAAGCCACCACAGGAAGTTAGAAACATGGTAAGGACAAGGAGGAGCGATGTCATGGCGAAAACGCTTCCTCGCCCAGAAAGGCGTACAGGAGACGATATTGAGCGTACTATCATCAGGAAAACCTCCCAGTATGAGACCGGATACAATGTTGGATGCTCAACGAGGGCAAGCCCTGCCCATGGCGTTGAAGCATAGACGGACGCACTCTCATTTCCTCCGGTAATGAAGGGAAAGAGATGCTGGAATACTACAAGATGCACGCACTACGAGATACGTTGATAATTGAATGTGTAGTGGTTCTCTAGATTGCTCAAGCAGAGACGGGCGCGCAGGGCAGGGAACGCCACCTACCCGCCTTGCCTGGCCTTGTGCGTTCTGCCAACGCCGCTTGTTCGCGGCTGGCGCTTCGTCCTCAGGTAAGTTGAGAGGAGAAGCCGCTGCCCCCACTAGAGAGGGGCGCGACGATTCGAGCAAAGACAGGAGCAGGGCGACGGCGCGTTGCCCCATTTCATAGAATGGCTGGCGCACGGTGGTAAGGGCTGGCCGCATGTGAGCAGAAGAGGCGATATCATCAAAACCGATAAGAGAGAGGTCTGCTGGCACGCGCAAGCCATGCTCCGCGGCAATTTCCAGGACGCCATAGGCCATCTGGTCGCTGGCAGCGAAGATGGCGGTGGGTGGATCAGCAAGGGCGAGGAGTTTCCTGGCGCAGGCGCGCCCGCTTTCGGGCATAAAATCTCCTTCCATGACGAGTGCTGGATCGGGAATGATGCCAGCTTCACGCAATGCCTCGCTGTAGCCCTCGTAGCGTTCTTGCGAGACGAGGAACTTGTGTGGTCCCCGGATGTGGGCAATACGCTGGTGGCCCAGTTGCAGGAGGTAGCGAGTGGCTTTGTAGGCGCCCTGGCGGTTACCGGCGCTGACGTGGGGAATGCTGGTTGGTTGTCCCTGGTCGTCGATGATCACGATGGGGAAGCCTTGCTGGTGCAGGCGTGTGAGGTAGTGGATTGATTGACCGGGAAAGACGGCGAGCACGCCGGCGGCGAGGTTGGCGGATAGGATGCGATCAAGCACGTAGCGGCGGTCATTTTCGTTGCGGTCCTGTTCGCGTGAGATGCTATAGAGAAGCAGCTCATAAGGAGATTGAATGAGCATCTCAGAGGCGCCGGACAAGATTTCCGGGATCAAGGGCCAGGTCAGGGAGGGGGTCAAGACGCCAATCATACGGCTGCGTCCACCGGCCAGTTTAGAAGCGGTGATGCTGGGCAAGAATGCCTGTTCTTCCATAATGCGCAAAATGCGTTCGCGTGTGCTGGCGTCCACATCTGACTTCTGATTCAAGACCCGCGATACCGTGGACTTTGAGACGCCTGCTAAGCGAGCGATGTCACGTATCGTGATGTTCTCTTCCATAACTATCCCTTCCGACTCGTTATCCTGGTCACGATAGGTGACGAGCCAGGTACGTTTCGAGGCCAGCTCCGTAACCGTTATCGTAACCGGTTACGGAACGGAACTGCTGTGAGTATACCTTGTTTTTCTGCTGAAAAGCTCGCGAAACGCCTTTTGGACATAAGACAAGCATCTCTTCAATGAGGGATAGATTGTTTCCCCGTCTCTAAAGCTGTATTCCCACAATCTCCATTCGCGTTTTGGCATGAAGTGGAACTGCCTCGGTCGCAATCAAGACAAGTTACACCTGGCTTCGGGTTCATAACGGTGGACGTGACGTTTTGATGACGGGTGGTGGTGATACTGCGAGTTGAGGATGGTGGCGGCAGGTGGGCAGTGGCAGGCAGGAAGGGTAAGGCTGCTTGCCACCTATCCTCGATGGTCACAGGATGCAAGGGAAAGAGGCGATGATGCGTGTGAGACAATGTAGCAGAAAACACTCCCGGTTCGGCAGAGCGATGGTCGGCCTGGCGCTCCTCTTTCTCATCACCTGTTTCCTCATTTTTTTGCGCAGGATACAAACGTTCTCCAGACCCCAGGCGAGGCGGGCAGAGCAACGGCAAGGGAAGGGATGTGACAGAAAACCACTCCGGTTTACCAGAACGATGACCGGCTTTGCGCTGCTGCTGCTGGTGATCTGCGCGCTGGTTTTTGGGCAGGTGGTGCGATGGTTATCCACGCCGCAGGCGATGCTGCCGGGGGAGCAGTTGTGGCGGGATGGCGTTTCTTCTTATTTGTTCGGGACGAATGATACGTATGAGTATTCGCCGCGGAATATTCAGACGGAGCCGGCGATCCAGGGCGATTTGCGCGCGGCGGGCTTTACGTTGATGCGCAGCTTTTTTCCCGATGGCGCGAGCGATGCGGTGATCGAGCAGTATATGCATACTATTGAGCGGAGCGGGGCGCGTTGTCTGGGTGTGATTACGAATATTTTCAATACTGCCTATGATGAACACCTGGTGCGCTATCTTGGCGGGCGCTGTGTGATGTATGAGTTTGGCAATGAGGCGGATTACAATCATATCCCCATCAACAGCTATCTGAGGCAGTGGAATACGTTGGTTCCGATCTTGCGCGGCATCAATCCGGCGGCTAAATTTATTGGGCCGGTCACCTATAATTCCCTGGGTTTGAACAACTATATGCGGGGATTTCTTGAGGGAGTAAAGATGTCGGGTGTTTTGCCTGATGCGATTAGCTTTCATTGGTATCCCTGTTTCTGGGACCGGCCGGCAACGTGTCTTGCCAAGGCGAGCAGTTACGGCCCGGCAGCTAAGGAAGTACAGGATATGGTGCATAGCATTCTGGGAAGAGACCTACCGGTGGGGATCAGCGAGTGGAATTTTGATGCTGATCTTCCGCCGCCTTCATATGGGGATAATGCGGCTTTTATTACGACGTTTACCGTTGAGGCGTTGCGCTCTATGGCGCAGGCGGGTGTGGCTTTTGCCTGCCAGTTCGATGCGGCAAGCTATAGCGGCTATGGACACCTGGATATGTTTGAAGTTGCTACTGCGCGCCCGAAACCGCAGTTCTATGCGATAAGAGCGCTGATACAGGAATACCGACCCTGAACGCTATAGGACAAGGACAGGCCATTGTCGCTACAGGCTCCAGGTTCATGACGAGTCTTATTACGCTTTCATAACAGGCTCTTCTCTATAGTGGCAGCAGAGAGATCAGCAGGAGGTGCTGGTGAGTTACAGTGTAAGAAGTGAGACGCGTGTGATGAAGAAGGACGTTTCCTATGGGCATTCTCGCGGTTATTCTCCTGGTGCTGCTGGCATGTTACTTCTTGCTGTGCATTTTTCTTGCGCTGCGGCTGCGCCAGCCGCAGGGGCGCGGATCATTTCCTTTCTCACATACGCCTCCTGTGGCCGGCTCTGAGCTTGTAGCGCTTGAGAGACGGCGTGAACAATCCCTTGAAGAACTGTCGTTACAGGCGCTCCAGGCAAGATACTATGGGTATCTTTTATCGTCGTCTGGCGGGCAGGTTGAGGCTTCCTTTGCTGATAGGCTCTTCAAGGAGAAGGATAGGGCCGTACCTATGCCTGGCGATGCGAAAAGGCAGGAAGAAGTCCCGTCGCAGGCCGGGGCTATCAGTCCCCATCGCGAGCGACTTGCCAGGTGCGGTTTTACGGCGGATGAGATCGATGCGCTCTTCGACCTGCAAAAGTGGTACCAGACGGGGGGTAGTGACCGCGTGGTGGTGATGCGTCACTGGGAGTTCCTGCGCTTCCTGGTGCGCAATGGAAGGTTAGAGGCGTGAGATTCTTCGTTGCACTCACAATGACATGCCGTGATTCGTGACGATGTCCGTGACGCTTCAATGACGGGCGGTGGTGATACTAGATAGAGGTTGAGGTGGACGACCACAAGGGTGCGCGGCTACAGGGCCACTATCAATTGAAGGTTAACGAAGTCGTATTCTTTGAATGCTATAGAAAGGAAAGGCTCCCTTCCTTCCCTGGTAAGAGCAGGAGAGAGTAGGCGAGCGTTTGAAGTGATGCCACAGCTAGATTATGACGATACCCATACCTCATATGCGCGAGATAGAGCAGCTTCCAGAGGAGAATCAGACAGGCATGAACAGAGCATGTCCATGGGCAGGCATGCTATTGCGCTGCCAGACTCCCTGTGGCGGCTCGGGTACAATCGACGTGCCTTGCCGGCAAGGTTGGGCAAATTTCTGGTGGTGGGAGGAACAGGTATACTGGTGAACAGTTTTGCGCTGCTATTGCTCTATCGGTGGATGCACTTGCCGCTGATCGTGGCATCCGCGATGGCGGTAGAACTGGCTATTCTCAATAACTTCATATGGAATGATCGTTGGACTTTCGGGTGTTCGCAGATCTCCTGGCGTCGCTTCGTGCGGTTCAATGTAGTGTCGTTGGGGGGGCTGGTTGTTTCTACGGGCGCACTCTGGATACTGGTCAGTCGCCTGGGTCTCTATTACCTGGCGGCCAACTTGCTGGGTATCGCCCTGGCAACCGTGTGGAATTTCGCGGCGAGCTCATTGTGGGCCTGGGGAGGTGAAGAATGAATGTCGTACAGGCAATCGGTCATCTCCTGCTGGAGATCATGCTCTATAGCGCAACGGGACTGTCCATTATGTTGATTATCCAGTCGGGTTATACGCTCTACATCATGTTGTATACGTGGGACCTGCCGGAGGCGGCACGCATGGCGAAGGCTCCTACGCGCTTCCTGCCGCCCAGGAAGTCTTTCACAGTGATGCTGCCGGCACGTCATGAAGAGGAAGTTATCCAGACGACGATTGAGCGGGTGGTGAGAGCTAACTACCCTCTCTCCCTGCTGGAAGTCGTGGTCATTTGCTCGATTGACGATATGGGAACGATCTCCAAGGCCCAGCAGGAGATCGCGCAGTTGCGACGGCGGGGAATTGGCAATGTGCGCGTGCTCGCTTTCAAGAACAAGCCGATCAATAAGCCGCACGGTCTGAATGTGGGCCTGCGCAGCACGCGCAACGAAGTGGTGACCATTTTCGATGCTGAAGATGATATCCACCCGGACATCTTTAATGTGATCAATACGGTGCTGCTTACCGAGAAAGTATCGGTGGTTCAAGGGGGAGTGCAGCTGATGAATTTCGAGTCGAAGTGGTATTCGGTGCTCAATGTACTCGAATACTTCTTCTGGTTTAAGAGCCGTCTGCACTACCATGCGCGGTTGGGCATGACTCCACTCGGTGGCAATACGGTGTTCTTCACGCGCGAGGTACTCCAGCGTGTAGGCGGCTGGGATGAGTATGATCTGACCGAAGATGCCGATATTGGTATCCGCATCAGTCTGCTGGGCGAGCGGATGCGGGTGATCTATGATGATCGCTACGTCACACGCGAGGAGACGCCGCCGACGCTAAAGCAGTTTATCAAGCAGCGTACGCGCTGGAGCCAGGGGTTTTTGCAAACGCTGCTCAAGGGTGATTGGAAGCGCTTGCCGAAGCTGCAGCAGCGAATACTTGCTGTTTACACGCTGGGGTTTCCTGTTTATCAGGCGACATTGGGACTGTATATTCTGGCTTCGATAATCATGATGTTCACGTTGAAAGTTCCGGTGCTCATGGCGCTGATTCTGGACCTGCCATTCTACCTGCTGGCAGCTCACTTTATCCTGAATGTCATCGGGCTTTACGAATTCACGCGTGCGCATGGGTTGAAACCGACATGGAAGACGCCGCTGGTAATGGCAGCGGGCTATTTACCCTATCAGTGGGTGCTGGCCTATGCCGCGGTGCGGGCGACTTCACGACATTTGCGCGGCATTAACAACTGGGAGAAAACCCAGCATGTAGGCGCTCACCGCCGGGATGTGCTGCCGGAAGCGAATGCGCTACTGCAAGGTCATCATGCTGCTGAGAGGGTACCGACTGCTTAACGCCGGTTTAAGGCGCTGGAGCCAGGGAGGGCAGGCCCCAGGCCTGTCCTTACTGCGAGGAGGGAATGATGAAGAACGATAGGTATATGGTAGTTCAACCGCAGGGAAGCGTGGACGAGCTGCGAGGGCAAGTTTTCTACGAGGAACAGGAACCCGAGGCGCCGGCAGCAAACACACGCGGCCGCTTTGGAGTGGCGCAGGT
Organism: Ktedonobacteraceae bacterium; assembly: GCA_035653615.1. Lineage (NCBI taxonomy): Bacteria > Bacillati > Chloroflexota > Ktedonobacteria > Ktedonobacterales > Ktedonobacteraceae > Ktedonobacteraceae bacterium. The sequence goes on from DASRBN010000006.1 coordinate 33,213, forward strand.
CATGCTGCTTGCCTCGCTTGTCAGTGGGGCGATTGCGCAGGGTTATCATATGTTCATCTATCCCCTCTATATCACTGACGAAGGCATCTATATGGAGCGGGCATGGTCGGTGCTGCGCGAGGGTTCGCTTTCGCCATATACGTACTACTATGACCATGCGCCGGCGGGATGGTTGTTTATCGATGCCTGGGTGACCTTTTTGCCCCACCAGTTCGAAGCCTTTGGCAATGCGATAAATACGGGCCGGGTGCTGATGTTGCTGGTGCATATAGCGAGTACCTACTTACTTTTCCAATGCGCGCGTCGCCTCTCGGGAAGTGTTATAGCCGCTGTGGTGACGTGTTTTTTCTTCAACTTTTCGCCGTTGGCCATCTTCTATCAGCGCCAGGTGCTGTTAGATAATCTGATGGTGTTCTGGGTGCTTTTGAGCCTCTACCTGGCAACGAGTGAAGACCGGCGCATTGTCACTCCCCTCTACAGTGGGCTGGCGTTAGGCGTCGGTGTACTCACCAAGGAGAACGCCATCTTCTTCCTTCCGGTCATAGGCTACTTATTGTACAGCAAGGTGCGGCAGCGGGACAATTTTCGCTTTGCCCTGACCTTCTGGAACTTCGGATTGTTTGCGATTATATCGCTCTACTTTTTGTTTGCCGTACTCAAAAACGAGTTGCTGCCGGGCCATCTCAGCTTCAACCTCAACCAGCCGCCGGCCGATCACGTGTCCCTGCTGTATACCATCTGGCAGCAGTTGCACCGCAATCAGGGCGGTATTATGGACCTGCATAGCGACTTCTGGACGTTTTCTCTTGGGGCCTGGCTGCCCAAAGACTCCTTCTTGCTGGTCGCGGGGTTCCTGGCAACGCTCTACAATTTCTTCCTGGGCCTGCGAGACCGCAGGCGCTACCGGGGCGAACTGATCGTCTCATTACTCTCACTGCTCTATATCTTCTACCTTATTCGAGGTAGTGTGATGTTGGAGTTCTATGTCATACCGCTGGTACCCTTTTTAGCGATAAATATTGGGATGGTGGTGGAAAGGATGCTGCGTGTGATACCCGCGGCCCTGCGCATGCCTTTGTTCTCGAGAAGCGCGCAGGCGCTTGTTCTGGCTGCATTCTTTGCTGTGCTGGTGCTGCCTATCGGAGGATATGTGCTGGTTCGCGACCAGTACGGCAAGGTCGTGCCGCACGATCTTTACAAGCTTCCGCTGACGACGATGCAGCAGGAGCAGCTGGATTTCATCCGCGCGCACATCCCACCTGGTTCGAGGATCATCATGGACGATGATTTATGGGTTCAACTGCATGATGTACAGCCCTACTACCCGTTCGCGGTTTCTCACTGGAATGCCTCTGGAGACCCCGCGGTGAGCGTCAAACTCTTTCACAAGAACTGGCAGAATATTGACTATATTGTGATGTCTAACAAGATGTTGCTCGCTATGCACCAGAACAATACGAATGGTGGCGAGGATTATATCCTGGAGGCGCTCCAACATGCAACTCCTATCTGGCAGTTAACGCGAGGCGATGTCAGTCTCGCCATTTATCAGGTTCAGAAATAAGTGAGTGGGGAAGGAAAGAAAGGAAGGATACGTTATGGACTCTTCAAAGGCTCCTTTCAAAGGGCAAGAGCCAACGAATTGGCAGAATGCCGATGATGAGATCGTTGACTTATCGGGAAACGAGGAGGTGATTGTCGAGCCGCCATTAGAAGAACAACTCGTCCATTCGTTGCCGCCTAAAGATCAGGTAATGGATCAGCGAGTAGTCACCAGGCGGGTCGAAGCGCCGGGGGCGGAGCAAAGGGGGCCTTTGTATGAACCGCGAACGGAACAAAGAAGGCCTTCCTATGGCGGACCTCAGGTCGCTGTTCGCTACTGCCCGCAGTGTGGCAAGCCCATACCGCCGGGTGCGCTCTTCTGTCCTTCCTGCGGAAGAGCGCTGGACGCGAGGCAGTTGCAAGGGGTGAAAACTCAGAAGCTGGCGACGCCCTCTCCGCACGCGATGCCACCAAAGCCGCCAAAGAAGCGTAGAAGGGGCTGGAAGCTGCTGCTGGTGGGAGTTGCGGCGCTCATTGCCGCGGCTGTGGTGTTCCAGGTGTTCGGCCAGGGTTCGATGAACCTGCCGGCGGTATTGAAGTCGAAAAGTACCACGACGCCTGTACCCGTGCCTACTCAGGCGACACCGACTGTGCCGGTGCGAACTACTCCGGTGGGTACGCAGAGCGTTACAACCGGAGCTTTGATCCTGCTGAATCCCGGCGTCGTGCGTCAGGGCGTAAGCATGGGGGTGGACGGAAGTGGCTTTGATCCCAGAACCGGCATCGACCTGTTCATCAAACAGACACGGTCGGATAGCGGCCAACCGATTGGCTCGGCTCGAACCGATAGATATGGCAACTTCTATGGCAATGTCATCGTGCCGAATACCCTGGGTTCGGGGACCTTCTTTGTGGAGGCGCGCGAGCACGGCGGCGACAAGGTGGCGCAGGCGGCAGGGGTGATCGCGGGTGGAGCGCCTCAACTCAAATTAAGTGAGCAGGTAGGCAAACCCGGCGATCTGATTACTGTTACCCTTCACGGCTTTAGCCCTCAAGAGACTATCAAGGTCTACTGGAATACGATGGTTGGTCAACCGATCACCACGCTGCAAGCCGATAGCGGTGGAAGCATTGGACAGGCCACGGTGCAGGTGCCATTCGGAGCCGCGGGCATCAATACATTCTTGTTTGTTGGGGCCAGAAGTCTCTCGATGGTGGCGGCGTCGTTCGATTTGCTATCGCTATATCCGACGGTCAAACTGTCCAACTATGCCGTCCGAGCCGATAATCAGCTCAATTTCTCAGGCTCAGGGTTTGGGCCGAGCGAACGGGTGCTGGTCTACTTGAATTCGACGACGGCTCAGCCGCTGGCGGTCATCCAGACTTCGCCAAAAGGGACCTTTGCTAATGCTCCAGGCTTTGTCGTTCCCTTTAACTTAAAAGGGCGGCAAACGCTGATCTTCCTGGGAGAAGAAAGCCGGGCCTCGGTAGCGGTTGCCTGGACGGTGCAGCCCTATATGCCGTTCGCGCAAGCCAGTACCTATGGTGGTCTGCCAGGTACGACCATCTCGTTCTACGGATATGGTTTTGCCCGGCAAGAGGTGGTACATGTCTACGTTGGCCATACGGAAAACAACGCGGGGAACATGGTGAGTTGCTTCCGTACCGATGACCGGGGCAGCGCTGTGGCAGCGGGTTCGTATGTTATCCCAGGCAATGCCCAGGGCAAGCTGACGTTTACGCTGATTGGAGCTAAAAGTGGCGGAGTGGCCACGGCTACGATGTCCATTACGGCGCCCCCGGTGCCGGTACAGGTGCCTCCACAGCCCCCGTTCACCTGCCCGCTGGACAATGGGGGGGCGTAACGAATCACGGTGCTGCCGGGTCAAGGGAATTGCTGTAGGGGCAGTGCGGGTCCCTGTCCGCGCCGGGTCCCAGGACAGGGACCCGGCCCTGTCCCTACAGGAGCGGCACACGGATGATTGGTTTTGGTCGTGAAAATTCATCATTATGGAGGGAGAGAAAGGAAAAAAGAATATGTCTACACCTCAAGAAGGCGAGCATACCTCAGAGGGATTCGCTGCCGCTATAGAAAAGTCTTCAGCGGAGGGAAAGCATGAGCAGAAAGAGAATGTGGTCATCATCCCTACATACAATGAGGCCACTAACCTGAAGCTGCTGGTGCCGCGTATCCTGCAAATAGGGTCGTTTGATGTACTTATCGTGGACGATAACTCCCCGGATGGCACGGGGGCGCTGGCCAGGGAGTTCGCGAAGCGCTTCCCGGGGCGCGTCTCAGTGCTGCACCGGCCCGGCAAGTTGGGTCTCGGTTCCGCTTATCGCGAGGGGTTCCATCGCGCTCTGGAGATGGGCTACCCGCGGGTCTTTACCATGGATGCCGACTTCTCGCATGATCCGGGCCACCTACCGGTTCTGCTAGCGGCTCTGAATGATGCCGATGTCGTGCTTGGTTCGCGCTACGTGCCCGGTGGAGGCACCGCGCGTTGGTCACTGAGGCGTCGCTTGCTCAGCAGAGGCGGCTCGGTCTATGCGCGGCTGTTGCTGGGCCTCCCGGTCCACGATTTAACCGGAGGCTTCAAAGGTTTTCGCCGCCAGGTTCTGGAGACCCTGCTGCCGGAGATGGATAATATGCGCTCCAATGGCTACGCTTTCCAGATCGAGACGACCTATCTCTGCGCTCGTCACGGCTTTCAAATTGTCGAGGTCCCAATCCTCTTTGAAGATCGCGTGGCCGGCACTTCCAAGATGAATCCGCGTATCGTGCTCGAGGCCCTGCGAGTCGTCGCGGCTCTGCGCCTGAGCAAAGGGCCGGCGCGTGCCGGTCGCGAGGAGGGAAGAGCGACCACAGGGATACCTGCCTACACGTTGCCACCCGGGCGGGTTATGGCAGTGATCATGGCGCTTGTCGGCCTGATGATCATCCTGGGAACGGCTATTATTGTTCCCAGGTGGCTCGCGCAAGTCGCGGGAACAGCGCACCCCGGTGCTGTGAGTCATATGCATGTTGTCACATCGCTCGTCGGTGACCGGGCAAGAGCCGGTAAATCGGAGGCGAACACGATTAAGCGGAGCCTGCGGGCGGCCCCAGGCTCCGCCACTATTCAATTGCAAGGGGACGATCTGACGTCAAATGTGCCGCTCGTTTTCAAGGGTGCCGGCTTCCGGCCAGGGGAAGAGGTGATCATCACCGTTCGCACGATGCTGGGTCAGGTTGTCGCGACACTTCCTCCAGTAATCGCGGACAAAACCGGGCAATTCAGTATCGTCTCGTATTCGATCCTGTCGAATCTAAACCCGGGCTACCTGACCCTACGGCTAGAAGGGGCCAGCAGTCATCGTTGGGCGCAAGCACGTTTCCACCTGGGCAGGACCGCACCTCTTGTACAACTGGACACCTATACTATCAAGCCGCCCGGTATGGTGGGCTTTTCTGGCAGCGGCTTCTTGCCGGATGAGCTGGTGGATGTGTACCTGGGCAAGCCAGGAGATGTACCTGGGATGACGGTACGCGCGAACGCCGGAGGTAACATAGCCGGGCGTTTTCCAGTTCCACTGCTCAGCCAGGGAAACTATACGCTCTTTTTTGTAGGACACCAGAGCCAGACGCCGGGCACGGCCAGTTTAAACGTCCAGGGATTTCATCCATGGGTTATTCTGGATAATTACGCGCCCCCAGTTCATTCGCGCCTGGGCTTTACAGGAGAGGATTTTGTTGCTGGCGAAGAGGTCATGGTGTATCTGAGCCAGCCAGGTAGCGAGTACCAGTCCCCCGGGACGAATGGTTCGGGAAAACTGATAGAGCATATTCAGGTCGATAAAGACGGGCGGTTCGCGGCACCCGCGACCTGGGAGGTACCTGGAGTTGCCGGGAAGTACGAACTGGTCTTCGTAGGTCAGCAGAATGGAGCCGTCGTCACTACTCCGTTCACCGTATTGCCTTGAGATGCGGGCGGTTTTCAGCGAAGGGACAGCAGAGAGGAGAAGGCATTCATGCGTCTATCAAGCTCTATAACAAAGCTGTGGAGAGAGGTGTTCGGGCAGGAAAGCCCGCCACCTCAATATGTGCCGGCGCGCGTCTCACCTGATTGGATACGGGAACGCGTACATGCCGCGCTTGCCGGTGAGACGTTCCAGGGGAAAGGTGACGAAAGGGAACAACAGCGCGAAGATCGTACTCCGTATCTGCTTGTCGGATGGCGCACAGATCCAGGGCTCGAACGCCGTCACAAACCAAACGAGGATAGCCTGTTTGCCGCCAGGGGTACGCGAGGCGACCGGGCACGCCCCCAGGACTTTGGGTTGTTTATCGTAGCGGACGGGATGGGCGGACATGCCTTTGGTCAACAAGCGAGCCGCCTGGCCATTCAAACGATGACCGAGTGGGTGTTGCCGCAATTGGCGAGTGGTGATGCGCCTGGCGAAGCTGAGTGCAGGGAAATCCTGATTCTTGGCGCGCAGGCGGCGAACCGGGTTCTGTATCGACGTAACAAGGAGCAAGGAACGCGCATGGGGACGACGATCAATGCGGTTCTGGTACGAGAAAGTACGGCTTTTGTGGTAAACGTGGGTGATAGCCGCACCTACCTGTACCGGGAAGCGAGTGGCTTGCGCAAATTAACGCGCGATCATTCGCTGGTAGCCTACCTGGTGGAATCCGGCATCATCCGGCCCGATGATATCTATCGTCATCCGCAGCGGAACCAGATTTATCGCAGTCTGGGAAGCGAACCCTTCATTCCGGTCGATTCCTTTGTTGAACCGCTGCAGCCAGGTGATACCCTGGTGCTGTGTTCCGATGGCTTATGGGAGATGGTGCGTGATCGACGTATGCAGGAGATCGTGCGTCAGGCGGTGGTCCCGGCACAGGCGAGCTATGCGCTGGTCGATGCCGCTTTAGAGGGGGGCGGAACGGACAATGTGAGCGTGATCGTTGTTCGTATAACCGGGCCAGAAAGCTGCGGGGGCGAGAGCGGCCTGCAACTGCTGGTCAAGCCGGAGGCCTGCGAGATGCCGGACTCGTTCCCATGTGAACTCAAGCGATCAAGGTGATCTGGAAGGAGGAAGGCAGATGTCTGTATCAGGACAGTTCAGGCCCCGTGATTCGATCAGGCAACAATTTCGCTTCTATTCGTTGCCGGGACTCTTGCCGGAAGGACACGTGTTGGTGTTGAATACCCATCCCTACAGTTTGTCGACGTTCGTACTCACCGAGCTGTCGGCGGAAGTGCATGGGTTGGTGGCGCAAGAGGTGTTGACGGAACTGGAGATGTATGCCCTGGTTGCCCTGCTGGATTCCTATCCCCAGTATTGCCCCTATGAAGTGTTGCGCGCGGCCATTACGGATGAAACAATCAACCATGCCCGTACAACGCTACATGAAGCGGTCGAACACCAGACGCTGGATCGCTCGATGAAGCCGATTAGAAATATCCTTTCGCGCTGCCGGGCCAAGTTACAGGTATTCGGCATCGATATTCGTTCCATTCACGCGGAGGGATATATCCTTACTATGTTGAGATAGCGAGTCGTATCCGGCGCGTGGTGGCAGCGCCGGTGAGATTCTTCACTGCGTTCAGAATGACAGGCCCGCTGCTTCCTCAGAATACGGATTCTTCACTGCGTTCAGAATGACAGGTTTCCTGCCGCCGGGAACGATATGCTTGCTGCTTCCTCATGTATGCCCTGCCACCGGCGTATCCTCATGGGCTTGAGATACATGCCTCTTGAGCTTGAGGCGTTTCTCCGGCAACTCAGGAATGAATCTGTGTATACTTCCAAACAGTGTACGCATGCCCCTATGCCGGCCATGTGCTACTTCACATCATCGTGAACAACCTGAAGTATTTGAGAAACCATCCCGCTTGCTGAAACGTGTGGGAAGAGGTAACGAAATGATGTCCCCACGTCATGACATCATGTTAATTCTTGTTGTATTTTTACCTGCATATGGAGAGGAAGGATTCATGAACTCCCCCTACATAAGTAATGTTTGGAGAAAAAGTATTGTTGCCGCCTGTATAATGCTGGTAAGCATATCGCTGCTGGCGAGTTGCACATCTACGCCGTCTTCTGGGCCGGAATCAGATCGCATATCCGGCTCATGCCTGTCCGGTCACCAGGTTGGTTTCATTCACACGTTTCATGCCGAATTGGTCGATGCTTCAGGATGTCGAGTGATACTCACAGGGGTCAACTGGTTTGGCTTTGAAACCAGTACCTTTGCTCCGCACGGGCTCAACGTGCGCAACTGGCAGGATATGCTCCGGCAGATGGCGCAACTCGGTTTCAATGCCATCCGATTGCCTTATACCAATCAATTGTTCGACCCGGCGAGTAAGCCGCAAGGAATTAACTACCGTCTGAATCCCGATTTGAGAGGCTTGCAAGGGCTGGCGCTTATGGACCGCATTATTCAGGGTGCCGGGCGCCTGGGCCTGAAAGTGATTCTTGATCGCCATGACCCCACTGCCGACCAGCGTCCCCCGTTGTGGTACAACGACCAGGTGCCGCAGTCGCGCTGGATTGCGGATTGGGTCATGCTGGCAAAACATTACCGCAATAATCCTACCATCATTGGAGCTGACCTGGCGAACGAACCGCATGGGCCGGCAACGTGGGGCGATGGCAATCCCAATACCGACTGGCGCATGGCGGCGCAACATGCGGGCAATGCGATCCTGGCTGTCAACCCGAACTGGCTGATCATCGTAGAGGGGATCGAGCAGTACCAGGGCGACTCCTACTGGTGGGGCGGTAACCTGGAGGGAGCAAAGCAGTATCCGGTAAAACTTTCGGAGCCGGATAAGCTGGTCTACTCGGCGCACGACTACGGCCCGGAGATCTATGACCAGCCATGGTTCCAGGTGCCGAAACTTTCCATGCTTGCTCAGACCCTGCCAGCGGTGTGGGAGAAGCACTGGGCCTTTCTGGAAAAAATGGGCATCCCCGTGTTTCTAGGAGAGTTTGGCGGAAACTCTACGAGCCAGAATACGGAGGGTATGTGGCAGCGCACCCTGGTAAGTTTTCTCAAGACAAACGATATCAGCTACACCTATTGGGCGTGGAACCCGGATTCGGGAGATACCGGTGGTATCCTGCAAAGCGATTGGAAGACGGTCAATCAAGCCAAGATGGATATTTTGAACGCCTATCAATGGCCCATGCTGGATAAGTAGGCAGCTACCAGCTGCCCTGTGACGCCGCCGGACGATGTTTTCCCTCGAATGGACTGGAAATTGAAATGCCGGAGCGTCACATTATGACGCGCCGGTAGCAGTAAGCAAAGTTATCACCTGGACTCAGCAGGATTCTTCGCTGCGCTCAGAATGACATGCCCATGCATGTTCAGAGCATGTCATTCTGAGCGTCAGGCATGTTCAGGGACGTTCGGGGCATGTCATTCTGAGCGTCAGGCATGCCCATGCATGTTCAGGGTATGTCATTCTGAGCGGAGCGAAGAATCCCACGCCAGCTTTTGAGTAATCACCAGATCTACCCCGTTAACACCTCTTTCTCCATTCTCGAGGAATGGAGCCGCTATTTGATTAGCCCCTTTCTCCAGATCACAGCACCAGTATCTCCCCCAACAGCAATCCCACGACGTTCGATCCCACCCGCTCCAGCCGCATGTCATTCTAAGTGAAATAAGCCGAAGCCCTGTGGAACAAAAGGGAACAATCCCTCACGTGCTCGTCCAGCCATCCCATTTTTGCCAATGCTCATAACGCTTTCGTGATACGTTCTCATCATACTATCTTCAGTAGAGAACAAGGCACAGCCGGTGGAAAGAAAAATGAGGCGCCTGGTGGAGGGATTCTTCGCTTCACTCAGAATGACAAGGAGAAGGGGAAAAGTTGTATGCCGCAATATATTCGTCCTGTCGGGCGGCAGGACATGCCGGCCGATGGCGTCCTGGTGAGCCAGGCCATCGCGGGCGATGAGGATGCGTTCGAGACGCTGGTGTGCCGCTATCACGCGCAGGTCTTCCAGTTCATCCGGCGCTACGTTCGCGACTACGATGAGGCGTGCGATGTATTCCAGCAGGTCTTGCTCAAACTCTTCGCTCATATCTCAACACTGTGCCCGGGACAGGAACATCTAGGCCCCTGGCTGTTACGTGTGGCCCGCAATTGCAGCATCGATGAATTGCGCAGGAAGCATATGGTGTGCTTTTCCGAGCTTGGATGGGATGCTGATGAGGATGGGGAGTCAATACCCCTGGCGTCTAGAGCCGACCCGGGCCTTTCCCCAGAGGAGACGGTGGAGTGCCAGGAATTGCGGTCGATGGTGTTTGAGGCGATTGATCGATTACCCGTCAGGTTGCGCGACGTGGTGCGTTTACACTACGCGCATCAACTGAGTTTTGCTGAGATTGGGCAGCAATTGCACATGCCGGTCAGCACGGTGAAATCCTACTTTTACCGCGCGCTCTCGCAACTACGTGTGGCCCTGGTAGCAGAATGGCAGGTGGATGCTCCGGCTGCGAAGCGCTCGAGGGATCGATCGTTGAGGAAAAAGGCCTGATCATAACGCTGTACGTGACGCTTTTGTGACAGATCGTGTTCATACTGGCATGAAGAGAAGATATTGAGCAAGGAATCACGAGAAAGGTTGAAAGATGTTACATTGCGTACAGGTGGAATCTTCTCATAGGCGTTTCAAGGACATGATCTTTCGTGTGCTGCCCTTTGCGGTTGTGTCTACCGGTATGTCTCTGCTGCTGGGAATAGCTCTCTTGCTCCTGACAATACATGGAACTGCACACGCGAGCGCTCCTGCACCGGCCGATATGTTTATGCGGTCGGTGGTCACGCGCGATGGGGCGCTTGGCTGGCACCAGCTCTGCCCTACGCTGCAGGCGGAGCTGCCTCTCTCTGCCCTGACCGGCCAGGTGGAGCAGCAGCGACGAGCGGAGGCAGGTGAACATCTGACATTCACGCTCGACTATATTGGGGCGCGCGCGCAACCAGAGGGCGGCCAGATCCGGCTGTACATCATTACGGCGCATCGACCCGGTGGCTGGGTTGCGCAGCGGACGTACATTGTGTATACACAGGCAAGCGGCTGTGTCGCGGATGTGAAGAGTTTCTAGCAATGTCATTATCGAGCCGGTTCAAAGGATATGCATCACCGCAACAATTTCGCTTCTTTCCATTGCCAAAGGTCTTGCCGGAAGGACACGTCCTGGTGCTCAATACCCACCCGTACAGCCTGTCGACGTTCATCCTGACACAGCTGTCGTCCGAGGTGCATGGACTGGTGGCGCAAGAGGTGTTCACGGAGCTGGAGATGTATGTGCTGCTGGCCTTGCTGGAATCCTATCCGCGGTACTGTCCCTATGAGATGCTGCGGGCAGCGATTACCGATGAGATGCTGAGCCACGCGCGAACGAGTGTGCATGAGGCGATGGAGCAGAAGACGCTGAGCCTTTCGATGCGGCCGGTGAGAAATATTCTGTCGCGTTGCAGGGCAAAGCTGCATGTGTTTGGCATTGAGATCCGATCAATTCATGCGGAAGGATATCTTCTTACCGCCGCGCGCTACCCTTCCAATCAGGCCGGTTGAAGAAGCGGGGCAGGGATAGTGCCTTGTTTGTACCTGTCCTCACGGGGTAGCGGGGCAGGGACGAGTCGCCGCCCCTACCGCCTGTGCGGGCAGTTGAAAAGGAAGGAATGTTTCCCGGTGTTGACCATCCAAAAACTTCGTGCCAGGCTTGAAGAACTGGGAAAAATGATTGAGGGCGCGCCCTCCATGCTTGCTCCGGTCTATGCTATGGCGGCCAGCGGGCCGGTGGCTATGCCGTCACCTGAGGATGAACGGTGGCTTCCCGTGGAAGTAGGATCGCTCTGGGGGGCAAACCATGGCACAGGCTGGTTGATGGCGCGCCTGCGAGTGCCGGAGTCGATGCAAGGCTTGCCCATCGTCCTGCAATTGCTTTCGGATGCCTCTGAGGATGATCCGTTTCTGCTCGTGCTGGAGGCGACAGTTTTTCTTGATGGGCGAGCCGCCGGGGGAATTGATCGATACCATCCCGGGCTGTTGCTGGAGAAGGCGGTATGCGATGGTGCAATGCATACGCTGATGCTTCAGGTCTGTACAGAGTCCCCGTTACATTTTGGCGGTCTGTCGCTGCGTCCTCGCCACGTGGTTCACCGGCAGCTCTATAACTTGATGCAGACGCTGCTGGATGTGTGCCTTACACTGGATGAGGACAGTGTGACACGGCATGCGTTAGAAGCGCGCCTCAATACGGCCTATACCATGCTCGATCTGCGTGAGGGCTGGTTGAGCGAGCGCTTCATTGATTCGGCCCGCGCGGCCTATGATTACCTGCGAGCGCATCTGACGCAAGGCCTGGAGGGTGGCAACCGCGTGCAGATTACTGCCAGCGGGCACGCCCATCTCGATCTGGGGTGGATGTGGCCTTACTGGAGAACACGTCAGAAGATCGCTCATGCTGTTGCTACCGTGCTGGCGTTAATGGAGAACTATCCGGACTGCTCTTATAGCCAGAGCCAGCCACAGTTGCTGCAATGGTTGAAGGAGGATGTGCCTGAACTCTATGCGCGGGTGAAGCAGCGCGTCGCGGAGGGACGGTTTGAGCCAGTGGGCGCGATGTGGGTTGAGGCCGATTGCAACCTTCCCGGTGGCGAGTCGCTTATCCGGCAGATCATGCAAGGGTTGCGTTTCTGGCAAGAAGAATTTGGTGTCAAGCCGCGTCAAATCTGGTTGCCAGATGCGTTTGGCTTTAGCGCCGCGCTGCCACAAATGATGCGTGGTTGTGATATCCCTGTCTTCATGACGACGAAGATGAGCTGGAATCAGGTGAATCGTATGCCCTATGATACGTTTCGCTGGCGTGGCATCGACGGCTCCGAGGTGCTGGCACACTTCATTACAACCGCGGACCTCGACCCAACCAAAACGTTCTCTACCTACAATGGCTCTCTACAACCGGGCAGTATTACAGCGACGTGGAGAAACTATCGCCAGCAGGATTGCAATGATCACTTGCTGTATCTTTATGGTTGGGGCGATGGTGGTGGCGGGCCAACGGAAGAACAGGTGGCGAGGCTACAACTGCTGGCGAACCTGCGCGATTTTCCCCAGGTGCGCAGCGGGCGCGTTGATGATTACTTCAGCGATCTCTACTGGCGCGTGTGGGAGAATCCTTGTTTGCCTACGTGGGTGGGCGAGTTGTACTTAGAATACCACCGCGGGACCTATACTTCGCAGGCGCATATCAAGCAGCAGAACAGGCGGGCCGAATTATTGTATCGCGAGGCGGAGTTATTGAATGCGTGGGCCGGCCTCTATGGCATGCCGTCGCGACAGGAGCAATTGAATGTAGGCTGGCGACTTCTCCTGCTCAATCAATTTCATGATGTGCTGCCGGGTTCCTCGATCCCTGAAGTATATGAGGATGCCAGGCGACTCTATGCAGAGGCGCGCGCCATAGGAAAGCAGATCTACGACGAGGCCCTCGCTGTTGTGCTGGGCCAGGTCACCGCGGGAGAGGGAGACCTGCTGCTGTTGAATACGCTGCCATGGGAACGCATAGACCCGGTGCAGGTGCCGGAGGCGTTCGCGCGCTATTTCCCGCGGGCCCAGCAGGCAACCGATTGGGATGGGAATACGGTGTGCCTGCTCGATGGTATACGCGTTCCCTCCTGCGGGGTGCAGGTCGTGCCGGCAGGCGGTAATGTGGTTGCCGGCGACGTAAGGGATCGGCCTGCTTGCCACGCCTCTTACACGGGTGAAGGGGCAATCCTCTTGCGGAATCAGTACTATGACCTCTGGATTGATGCGCAGGGGGAGATGAGCCGGCTTTACGATAGAAGCGCGGAACGCGATGTGCTTGCCGCGGGGGAAACGGGCAACCGGCTCATTGCCTATGAGGACCGCCCCTTGAATTTTGACGCCTGGGATATTGATCTCTTTTATGAAGAGAAGCCCTATCCGCTGCGAGCGGTAACGGCGATACGCATCATCGAGCAGGGTCCGGTGCGTGTGACCGTCGAGGTTGTCCGCCACTACCTGTCCTCGTCTATCACGCAACGTATTTCGCTCTGGCGTGGCTCCCCGCGCATCGACATCGCAACTCAGATTGACTGGCACGAACACCAGACATTGTTAAAAGCGGCATTTCCACTGGCGATCAATAGCACGCGCGCGACCTATGAAATCCAATTTGGCAGCGTTGAGCGCCCCACGCATCGCAATACTTCCTGGGATATGGCGCGTTTTGAGACATGCGCCCAGCGCTGGATTGATATGAGCGAAGGCGGGTATGGGGTGAGCCTGCTAAATGATGGGAAGTATGGGCATGACGTACACGATAACGTTGTTCGTCTGACACTCCTGAAATCGAGTAGCTATCCCGATAGTCATGCGGATGAGGGTTTGCATCGCTTCACCTACAGCCTCTTGCCGCATGGGGGGGATTGGAGGGAGGCGCAGAGTGTAAGGAGAGCCTACGAACTCAACGTCCCGCTGTTGTGCGTGAATGAGCAAAAGACCATGCTTGCTGCCAGCGGGAGTAGCGCAGGCGTTTCCTTTTTACAGACGGATTGCGCGCACGTGGTGGTAGAGACGGTGAAGCCGGCGGAGGATGGCGATGGTCTGATTGTGCGTCTCTACGAAGCGCATAACCGGCGCGGGCATGGCACGCTCACCTTTGCCGCGCCAGTCCTTTCCGCACAGGAATGTAACCTGCTGGAGGAGCCACTTAACGATGTCCCCTCTCAAGGCAAGACACTGCCTTTTTGGGTAAGGCCATTTGAGATAAAAACATGGCGCGTTCGTCTTGCGCGATAACCTGGTGACACGGAGAGATGCGCTGGGCCATCTATCTACTCGGCCAGCGCGGTAATCACATCCTGGACGCGTTGTAATGAATCACGCCGCAAGTAGTAATACACCCACAGGCCCTTCTTTTCGCAGTCGATAAGCCCGGCATGGCGCAAAATATGCAAATGATGGGAGATGGTCGGCTGCCCCAACGCAAATTTATCGACGATCTCGAGCACGCTTACTTTTCCTTCGTATCGTTTGAGCAAATTGAGGATGCTCAGGCGGGTAGGGTTGGCCAACGCTTTGAGCAAAGAAGCCTCCTGGGCGGCTTCCTCTTCTGAAAGGGGAAGTACATACCTGGAAGCCGTGTCTGTCATTGCATTTGCGCCAGTTGCTTGATCGTTCGAGGCCCGCATGCGCTTTGTCGAGTTCGCGGATGTAGCTGTGTGATGAGTTACAGCTGGTGTATTCATCGTCATGTATCAACCTCCATGTAGAGAAAAAGAGCCAGGGCCTGCTGGGGCCGGCGTGAACGAGCGCGTCATACTTTACTTCAGTATAGATGAAGGTATGCCATAAAAGCGTCATAGATAGCGTTATGAATCCGTAAGAAGAAGGCCAAGTGATCTGGAAAGCGCGACGGCCGCGCGGCGATTACTGACACTGAGCTTGCGGTAGACGTTGATCGTATGGACCTTGACTGTTCCGGCGGAGATCACCAGTTCGCGCGCGATCTCCTTATTGGTGAGGTCCTTGCCGAGCAAGCGTAGGATTTGCAGCTCGCGGCCGGTCAAGGGTTCCAGGCCTTCTTGCCATAGCAGCGCTTGCTTTGCATCTGCCGGTGGACTCGCGGAGCTTATCGCCACCAGGAGGTCTTGCAGGTAGGCATCTAGCTGTCTCTCACTTGCCTGCCCGGCCTTTCTGCGCTTGCGCAATGCTTGTAGCAATCTGGCCAACTGCGGCAAATCGGCAAACGTGCGGATAAACCGTCCGGGATAGGCGAGTGCGATGGCATGTTCAAGCACCTCCAGCGCTTCAGTCATGCGATTCTCCAGGTGGTAAGCCAGCGCTTGCAAGGCTAAGACCTGGATCGTCTTGCGCGTGTTATGAAGGGATTCGAGATGGCACAGCAGTGTAGAGAGGAGTTTTTGCCCTTGTCTGACACTATGTTCATCGTTCCTGGCAAGCAGCAATTGAGCCTTTGTGATAGTGGGCTCCTCAATTGAAATCATGAGACCTTGTATTGATAGCTCACCTACCATCTCTATCCATTGCTCTGCCGGCTCCATCTCGTCCTGTAACAGCGCCAGGTGCCCGCGAAACGAATAGGCCCTTATAAGAGCGCAAATATCGTTCTGTCCCTGGAGTGATTCGAGCAAGGCATCCGTTGTTTCCCTGGCCTGGCTGCTCAACCCCTGAGCCTGGTAGACGGATGCTAAGCCATAAATAGCCTCCCGTACTACCCAATAGTGCGCGTGTTGCCAGTTGGCAGCCACGGCTGAGAAGTGGTGCGCCGCGCTATCTAGCCGATTCCATTCATACTGCGCGCAGCCAAGCAACCAGCGGGCCTGGTACCGGCTTATTGGCAAATTGGCTTCCTCGCTAAGCCGCAACAAATGCCGCGCGATTTGTTCCATCTGTTGAAGTTTGCCCGCATTCAGATACAGAAACGCCTGAGCAGAGAGCAAACGAGCAGAGCCGGGAAGATTGGACGATAGTGCTTTCAGGGCTTTATCGAGTTCAAGGTGGGCAACATCTCCATGCCCGCTGAGCTGGCTTGAAAGCGCCTGGTAATCCAGCGCCAGGTTCGCTAAATAGATCTCATCTGGTGTTATCCATTTCAGCGCGGAGCGAGCGCTCTTCAGACTGGCTTGTGCCTGTCCTGTGGCGTACTCGATGTGGCTCCATACGAGCGCAATCAGCGCATACAGGGCCTTGCATTGTGCATCATTCGTATGTACGGGATTGTTGTCGCGTCTTTCCAGGAGGTGTTCAGCAGCAGTCAACAAGGTTGGGATAGGTTCGACCTGTCCATGCATTGCCAGCATCCAGGCTCTGGCGACAAGCAGACCAGGGCTATCCTTGATGCATGGTGCCGGAAGTAGCTGAAGCCAGTGTTCCAGTTGCTCCCACCGCTCTTGCTCCATGGCAGAAAGAAATTGTGTCTCCACCACATGTGCCGCCTCCGTTGGGTTTTCCGCGGCAAGCGCATGCCGGATGGCCTCATCAATCTGTCCATGCGCGGCATACCAGGCGCTTGCTCGCAGGTGAAGTGCCGCGATCTCCTCTTTGGTGAATTGCTCCTGCACTCGTTGCTCCAGGAAACGCTTGAACAGGGGATGAAAACGATACCACCCCTGTGGCTCATCGAGTGGGACGATGAACACTTTCGCACGCTCGAAGCAGTCCAGGTATGCTTGCCTGGTAAGGTGAGGATCAGTATCATCACTATCGAGGGTTGCCTCACATAAGGAAACGCAGAACTGGTCGAGAATCGACACCTTCACGAGAAAGTTCTGAATGAGGGGAATTTGCCGGGCCAGAAAATCTTCCAGCAGGTACGTGTTCATAGAACAGTCGGGGTTGTTGCGGAGATGTTCCACGCATGCCACGCGATCAGAGGCGCTATGCAGCGAAAGCGCCGCCTGTCGCAGCATGGCAATCCAACCCTCGGTCTCTTCCTCGAGTATCTCCGCGACCTCGCGGCATAGATCCGCTCCAAGGATGCGTGTGAGAAAATCCAGGGTCTCATCGTGCGTAAAGCGCAGGATGGTGCTGTGAAGTTCGTTGAGTTGCCCCTGAGAACGCCACCTGGCAAGCGGAAAAGGCAACTCGGAGCGTGTGGCCAGCACCAGATGCACCTGGGAAGGCATGTACCTGATCAGTGCATCGAGCAAGGCATGGATCGGGCTATGATGAATGGTATGATAATTGTCCAACACCAGGATCAAGTCTTCAGGTAACTCGGCCAGGTCGTTGATGAGCAGGGTTGCTGCGCGATCTGGTGTTGGGAGCGACGATTGCTTGAGAAAGTGAGCCATCGCCTGGCAAGCGCCAGGAAAGACAGTTTGGAGGGCGGCGACGAGATAATGCAAGAAGATGAGGAGTTCGTTGTCGTTTTCATCCAGGGAAAGCCAGGCGTTATGGAAGCTGCTTGTCTTCAACCACTCGACCAGGAGTGTTGTCTTGCCAAAGCCGGCAGGAGCGCAGAGCAAGGTTGCTTTTCCGCCCAACCCCGCATTGAGGTGCTCGATCAAACGGGAACGAGAGACCGTGTCAGCGCAGGCGCGTGGCAGGGAGAGCTTGGATCGTATCAAAGGTCTGGGAGTACCAATACCGGCCGGGGTATGCTGTTCTAGCCGGTCGCGCCTTCTGGTAGTCCCGGTGATACCCGGATCAACACCTATCTCAGACCGGTGTAATCGCCTGCTATTCACGCTTGCGCTAGTTTGATACATAAGCAGAAGCCCCTGATGTACCTTTGACGGATTCGGTTTTGGCAGCTCTACTACTGCCACCAGAGGCGGCAGGGGCCGGATCATTTTCCTTAGCCCGTTAGGGGATTGAAATCAATCGTTCTTCTCTTTGCTGTTGCCGGACTATTGCTGCCTCTTCTGTAGACAGCAACGCGCCGGCACGTTGCTGCAAGATGTGGCGGCGCGCCTCGCCCAATTCGGAGGAGATCACAGCGCGAATGAGTTGATTTGCGCAATGGTAGCTTCCCATGTGGTCTCCTGTGCCATTCTCCTGGCGCAGTATTCCGCTGCCAAGAGCCTCCTCCAGCGCTTGAATGCCTGTTTGCGCTTCCATCTGGGCGACCTGCCACAGGTAGTAGGCGCTGGCTCGAAAATCGAGGACGACACTTGCCATGACCAGCTGGCGCGCGAATGGTGTGAGTTTCGTCAGGCGTGCCAGGATCGTCGCGCGCACCGGGGCCGCTACCAGTTCGTGCCGGGGCTGTTGTTCCAGGAGTGCGGGCATCTTTTCCATGTCCGGCATGAGCCGCCACGAGCCACCGGGCGCCAGGCGTGGAATGAACCACTGCCGCTCGCGCAAGAGTTTCAGCGTTTCCAGCAGGAAAAAAGGGTGCCCCTCGGTCAACTCAAACAGGAAGTTGCTCAACCTGCTCAGGTACGGTTTCCAGGTGGACTGTTCCTGCTGTCCCGGAGGAGCGGATCGATTCAGATCGTTCTCAGGCCGTTCCGCTGTCCGGTTGGTGCCGGCTTCCTCCTGTCCGATGAGGGTTGCGAGGAGTTGGAAGGTCTCGGCTTGACTGAGTCGCTGCAAGACCAGTTGGGTGAACGATAGATCGCGGCCCAGGTTGGCCAGCTGGGCGGCGAGGTGCGAGTTGAGCGCCAGGTCTTCGCTGCGTACTGTGCCCAACAGCAGGGCCGGAGTATGATGTTTCTTCCAGTAGTGGGCCAGGTAGCGCAGCAGGTCGAGGGAGGCTTCATCGGCCCATTGCAGGTCGTCCAGCATCAACACCAACGGTGCGCGTTGCGCCAGGGCGTCAAAGAGGCGAGCAACAGCTTCAAACAGGCGGATATTGGTGGTAAACGTATCCTCACCAGGGAGTGGTAGGTCGGGATAGCGCACGCGTAGATCTGGCAGGAGACGGGTCAATTCGGCCAGCCAGAGGTCGTCCAACAGGTCCTCCGGGGCGTTTTCCTCTTCCAGCCGCCCCTGTATCGCCTCGACGAGTGGTTGATAGGGTAAGCTGACGCCGGCTTCAAAGGCCTGCCCGCTCAATACATCCGCGCCCTGAACCCGGGCCCAGGCCATAAACTCGCCGGCCAGTCGTGTTTTCCCGATGCCGGTTTCACCTACCAGCAGCACGGCCTGGGGTGACCCTTGCTGTGCCTGCTGAAATCTGGCGGCGAGCTGGTTGATGGAGGCGGTTCGTCCAACGAGCGGAGCGGTCAAATCGCCTGGTGGCCGTCCCTGGGTGATGCCGGCCGCGCGATGCGCGGAAGGGCGAGAGGCGTTGGGATTATGAGCCTGGGCTGCGCGGATTCGCTCGGCCAGGGTGACGGTTTGTGGAGAAGGTTTCACATCTAGCTCATCGGCCAGGCGTTCCCGGCAGGTAGCATAGACCTGCCAGGCGGCGCCTGGATCGCCTCGTGCCAGGTGCAGGCGCATCAGGCGGCGATAGGCCTCTTCCTGCAGGGGATCGAGGGCGAGCCAGCGGGTGAGGATGGCGCTGGCCTGCTCATGCTCCAGAGAAGCTTCGTGCCAGGATGAGAGCCGGTCGAAGAGTAGCTGCAGGCGCACCTGCCACTGGTACTGCTGCAATTGGACCCATTTGTCAAAAGGCGTTTCCTCACGCAACCAGAAGCCGTCGAGGAAAGGTCCGCGTACCAGGGAAAGAACGTGCTGCCACTGAGCGATCAAGGGAGCGCGCTGCTCCTCTGGCGGAAGCGTGGAGATCTCCTGAGCCTGGTGGTAGGCTTGCTGTACGAGGTCGAGGTCTAACTCCATTGGCGCATGCGGGTTCAAGCTGACCAGGTCAGGTGCGCTCAGTAAATGGTAGTGCGCATCAGGCGAGGCGTCGTTGTCATTAAGCAGGTTGCGCAACAGTGCCAGGGCATTGCGCAAGGCGTTGCGGGCATCGTGGGGTTCACTGTCGGGCCACAGGAACGCGGCGAGCTTGCTGCGCGGCTGCATCCCACCTTCTACTGCCAGGTAGAAAAGCAATGCTTGCGCTTTGCGTAGGGAAAAGGTGAGACGACTGCCGTTGTGAAAGACTTCTGGGGCGCCGAGGGTAGAGAGACGTAATAGACTCATAACAATTCCTCTTCCTTATTATCCAGGCCAATGGATGGAACGAAACGGTGCTCGACTTCCTGAGTTGCGCACCTCAAAACCAGAAACAGGTAGCGGCGGAGGCGATAGCGCGTGAGCTTTGATGCGATTCGCGCAACAAGAAACGGCCTACCATAACCTGACCTGCACCTTTCTCTCTATCTTTAATAGTAAGAAACTGCGATGTTCATGTCATTGCCAATAGGGTGCATTCTTATGCTAGCCTTTTGGACTAGACACAAAGAATCAGGGCGTAATGGAGTCCGTGCGAGTGGAATATGTATACACGATTTCTGCCCGAATTATGGTCAGATAGTGACTTTGATAGAAGCACGAACATTGAGTATCTCTGCTGAACAGGACGTTTTCGTTACTCTACAGAAGATAACAAGTTCGTTTGTGATGAAAATGTGAGGTCGGATAGATGCTCGCTTCTCTCTTGTCAAGTCCATTGTCGTGTGCCTTTATATCGTACAGTTTTTCGCGCTCGCTCGTTCTGATGGGGCTTGCCCCGGCAGTTCCTGGCATGTAATGCCGTGAAGCCTGCTGAGGGAAAGATTACCCTTGCAAATGCGGATGTAATTGCTTATGCTGGTGATGTGAGTGGGAAGAACGTCTATCCGGTCTACTGCTAGACAAAGCGAGACCAGGAACGTTATAAAAACGAAGTTCAATACGTTGAAAGTGCTTCTCACCTCTCGTATTTTGTCATATGGCTTGTGCCTGCCTGGCAAGGGTAGTACGGCCTGCTTCACGAGCAGTGGGAACGACATGCAGGTGGGATGATGAGATACAGAGCCAGAGGATCAGTTTGTGTTCAATCTTTGGAGAAATCGTTCTCCAGGAGGGAGCGTTAAGATGACGATTCAAGTGCTCATCGTTGATGACCATCCCATTTTTCGTGAAGGACTACGCCGGGCTATTGAGCAGGATCCGGCGTTCCGTGTGCTGGCAGAGGCAGCGACAGGTACGGAAGCGATCAAACTGGCGCAGGAATTGCGACCGGATGTGGTGCTGATGGACCTGAACTTGCCGGATCAGGATGGGGTCAACGCGACGGCGGTCATGCGTCGTGAACTGCCACAAACCGAGGTGGTGGTGCTGACAGGGATGCTTAATCCCACAGCGATTACGCAGGCCATGCAGGCCGGGGCAAATGGTTACTTATATAAGGATACACGGGCCAGTGAGATACGGGCGGCAATCGAGGACGCTGTAGAGGGGCGAGTGCATCTGTCCCCAAGGGTGACCGAGCTGCTGGTGAACCAGATGCGTCCTACCGGCCGCCAGGAACCGCTCACCGAACGCGAACGGGAGGTGTTGCAGTTGCTCGCTCGGGGCGCTTCAAATAAAGAGATTATGCAGACGCTACAGATCGCGGAGGCTACTGTGAAGGCTCATGTGCGTAGCATCCTTTCCAAGCTGGGAGTGCAAAGTCGAACGCAGGCGATTCTGGTTGCCATGCGTCTCGGTCTGGTTACAGCCCCTTCCTCTGTGCGATAGCTTGTGCCTGAAGACATGCTCAAGAAAGGGCTGAAATGGCAATAAGCATTCTCATTGTTGATGATTACCCCCTTGCCCGTGTGGGACTGCGGCAGATTCTTGAGCGAAATCCAGCATTCCGCGTGCTCGGGGAGGCGGCAACGGGTTCGGAAGCGATCCAGCAGGCTCAGCTGTTGCGACCAGACGTAGTGCTGATGGACATAAACCTGCCGGATCAGGACGGGATCAGCGTCACCGCCACTGTCTGTCGTCTGCTGCCGAATACCCGGGTGGTGGCGCTTGCAGAAGAACCCAATCTCACGTTACTCAATCGGGCCGTGCAGACAGGAGTCGGTGGTTACCTCCTCAAAGAGGCGCCGGTCACTGAGATTTATATGGCGATCCAGGATGTCATGGAAGGGCGTATCCATCTCTCTCCTCGGGTCACTAAGATGCTGATCGGTCAGACGCAGCTATCAGCTACCCTTGAACCCCTTACCGGGCGCGAACAGGAGGTGTTGCAGTTACTGGCGCGCGGCGCTTCAAATAAAGAGGTGATGCAAGCCCTCCAGATCACCGAAGCCACCGTTAAAGCTCATATCCGCCATGTCTTTTCCAAACTTGGTGCTGAGAGCCGAACGCAGGCCATACTGGTGGCCATGCGTCTGGGCCTCCTCATGGCGTTCTTCCCTGGGTAACGCGCATTGAGTGACCGGCTCCCTGCATTTATTGTCCTTCCGGGTTGTCGGAACCTCCGTTGGAACTTCCCCGCTGATCGCTCTGGCTAGAAGTGGCCATATTGCTCAGAGCCTGCCCGAGGGCGGGGGTAAGAGCTTCCGCTAATACCGGGGCAAGAGCCTCGGCGATCACCGGGGCAAGAGCCGCGACAAGCATAGTTTTTTCATAGGGTGATGCTTGCTCCATGCTCTGGGCCACCATCTTCACCAGTGTTTGCGCTAAAGCGGGAGTAGCGGCTTGTTCCGACTGCGTTTCTCCTTTCAAATTCCAACTGCTCCCCATCAGTTCCTTTATGAGTGAATTGTATTCTGTATCCTGGTTGGTTGCTTGTCCAGCATTGGTCGTCATGAGGTCATTCCTTTCACCTTCCTTGCAGGTTGCTCATAGGAGCATAACCCGCAATGGAAGTTCTATGGGGCTATCCAGGGTGGCAGATTCCTGCCATAAAACCTGGATAGCCCTTTCTCTTACGAGGATCACCAAATAGGCGCTCGAAGCCTGGCGAATCCTCAAGAAGCAACAAACGAACGAGGAGGCAGCGCCTCAGCTTTTCTGACGGACTTGCTACTGCCCCTTCTGGCTACACAGCACGGCGGCCACGATCACCGGAGTGATTATCTCCCTGATCTCCTCGTGCTCCTTCCTGCTGGCTATTGCATGAGCCACTAGAAATGGAACTATATTCTCGCCTTGCTGACTGCGCTTCATCACGTTCATCAACAAGAACGGAGCAATACCTCCTACTCCCATTTCTTCGCGGCGATGACTCAGAAGAGCGGCCAGCAGGAGCGGGTGTTGGATACCGCCCTCTTCCCAGCGGCGGCTCAGAAGAGTGGCCAGCAGAAGCGGATGCTGGATGCCGACCTCTTCGCGTTGACGTGCTACCATGGTGGTGAGCAGAACAGGGAGTATATCCTCGAAAGACTTTTGTCCAAAACCATCCTGCTGTTGTGCTTGATCTGTTCGTCCGCGAACATCTTCACGGTACGTTGTGGTCATAATGTTCTCCTTTGTACTATCGTTTGCTAACAACAGATAGAGAAATCTTCTCCATCTCCAGCATGTGCATGCTGGCTTCCTTCTCTACAAGAATCGTTCATGCAGAGAGCATGCCTTTCGGGCAGTCACTGCATCTTTCTCAATGCCCTTTTCATCATGGGAAAGGGGCTTCGCGGATCAGGATGAGTGCGCTCCAGCAAGCGCTACTTTCCTTTTCCAGTATTCAGTGTAAAGGGAAGCCATCTAGAAAGCGTTATGAGGGGTGTCATGAAAAGGTTCTACCATGTCATCCTGAGCGGAGTGAGGAAGCTTGACCCAAAATGTACTTCCCTCTCCAACTACTGATTCTACCCATACCTGCCCGTCCATCAGTTCGGCTGCTTTCTTTACAGCAACCAGGCCTATGCCTGTCCCCGGGTACTGTTCCTTGTTCTGGAGCCGTTGGAACATCGTAAAGATTCGGTCATAATCCTGGGGAGCGATGCCAATGCCATTATCCGCGACTCCGATGATCACATAGTGGGGTTCTACTTTATACTTTACTCTGATTTGTGGTGGAATTCCCGGACGGCGGTAGGTGAGCGCATTGCTAAGCAAGTTCATAAAAATTTGGCGCAAGAGTCCCGGGTCGCCCCCAATCGTAGGAAGGTCCTCAGGTATAAAGATCTTTGCCTGTGCTCCATCAAGAAGCACCTGAAGTTCTTGCGCCAGGTCGTGTAGCAGTTCATGTAGCGCAATGGGCTTAAGAGAGATCGTCTGATTGCCAACGGGTGGATATTCAAGCAAGTTGCTTATGAATACCTTCATTTGCTTAGCGGCCTCGAGAATATGCTTGATGTACGATTGGTCTTGAGGATTAGAGCTGATCTGATTATCGAGAGCAAGAAGCTCGGCGAAGCGGCTAATGATGCTGAGTGGTATGCTTAGATCATGGACCAATGTATAAACAGAAGTCTCTAGCTGCTGATGTGCCTGCTGTAAAGCCGCGAATCGGCTCTCTCCATTCATTTTATAGGCATCGGCTTCCTTGATCGTCAGCCACAAAGATGCTATTTGCGCAAGGAATTCGCAGGCTATTCGTGTTTCGTATGGAACTAATTTTGACGATTGATGATAACAGGCTATCAGCCCCCAGAGCGTGTCTTCTTGCCGCAAGGCGAAGCACATTGAGGCTGCAGCATCCAAACTCCTGAGATAGGCTCTATAGAGAGGAGAGGCACTTTTTAGCACAGCTAAACGCAGGTCTAAGGGCCGGCCTGTTTCGCCCTGGGTGCCGGGAAGGATAGCAGCAGGCGAACAATTCACATCGGCTATGTAGTGGGGCGAATCGAGACAGGAGAGTTCACCAACCTGTTCCGGGAAGTTGGATGCGGGAATGCGCAGGCCAGGGTAGGAAGGGAGACCGGACAATCTTGCCTCAGCGACGACCTCGCTATTCTTCTCCTTATCAAATTGATAGATCATGACCCTATCAAAACCACTGGTGGCCCGCATTTCCTCGGCTGTGATCTGAAGGAGTTGGAGGAGACCTGGAGCATGTTGTAGTTTTGCTACAGAAGCCTGCAGGCGTTGGTAAAGATGCGAAAAAGAAGTCCATTCTCTTATGAAAGGTTCTAACTCAAGGATCAGACCGGCATCTGTCCGGTGTACAATGCCGTCAAAGAAAACGTAATCTTTCTCGCGTACTTTTACCTGCAATTTCAGGGGGTTGATTAACCAGAGGTCTTCCTGCCATAAGGAATTTTTGAGTTGCGCGAGCTGGGAAGCTTCTACTAGAGTATCAAGGCGTTTATTGAGCAATGCCTGGGGAGAAATATCGAGAATATCCCCTGTATTATTGCTGACGTGCAGGATAGTGAATTCGGGTTCCTTTAGAAGGAATAGGATCCCGTGAGGCTGAATAGAGCCAGAAGGAACAATGTGTTCGCTTTCGCCACGCGTGCGACCATCCTGCTTGACAAGTCCAAATTGCTTCATTGCTTCTCATCCCCTCTTTTCTATGTAGTATAAGATGAAGGCGTTATGAAAATGTTATAGGCATTGTTATTGTTGCATTCTTCTCCTCTGTCTCCGCGAGGTTAACTGGGACAGCACTTCCAGCGCCGGCGGCTCCCAGGTCTGCTCCACGATTGCGCGTCCGGGCAGGTAGGCGCGCAGGATCAGGTTGAATGGTCCTCTGGATGCGGGCAGCCAGTTGGATAGCTGGTCATTTTCCGGCGGTTCGTGCTGGATAAAAAAGGTGAGCCCGCCGTCAGGGTCATATACTAATCCCGGTGTGCGGCTGCCAATCGAGTACCGGTCGAGCGAATTGTTTACGAGATGATGATCCGCGCTATACATAGTGATCGACCAGAAGGCTTCTACCTCTGGCAGTCCCCGTGGAGCGAAGCGCAGGCAGTAGCCACAGGTTCCGGTGAGCGGCCGGTCGTCGCTATCTCTTTCGGCAATGAGATTGACGGCTTCTTGTAGATCAAGAGCGATGATGGCATCCGCGCACTGGAGGGCTGCGCGCGTGATGAAATCATCATGCAGGCCGGCCTGCCCCAATGCCGGTGGAGGATAGCGCCAGCCATTCACCCGCTTGCCAGGTCGCTCCTGGTTGGCTACTGCTTCGATAAACTGCTGCCCGCTTGCCGCCGCTCGCACCAGTCCTCTCCTGCTGCCTGTATCGAGGCGCTCGACTTGCTGATTGGGGCCAACACCAATGGTAGCGAACAATTTGAGCAGGGCGGCGTGCCGCGCCGGTGGTGGTTCCTCTGTCATCGCCCGGTTCATGGTCTTCCAGACTGCCAGCGCGTCGGACCTGGTGTCGAATGGCTGCCAGACGTCAGGGCTCTCCGGTGCCAGAACGTGTGGCCGCTTCCAGAGGCTGAGGGGGGTTAACCGGTAGAGCTTCTGGATCTCCTGCACCTGGGCTATATCCTCGGGCCCATCAACCTGTGTGCGCCCGAAAACGAGGACGGTTGGAGTGCGTGAAGGTTGAAGCACATTTACATCAGGGGGCAGACGACCTTGCCAGCTGGGACCGGTGATGGCGTAGTGCCCCGCATGTTGCCCGGTACTGCGCGTGCCGATATAGGCGAAATTGTCGGCGTCGAGCGAGGCCAGTTGAAAGACGTAGTAGCGCTGACCCATGTCGGGGTGCGAGAGGATAACGGGCTCGTCGCGGACATTCACCCAGGCGATGGAGTACATGATGTCATTGTCGGGTGAACCTCTTTCGGGATACATCGTGCTGGGCAAGGCTTCCGCGTGCCAGAAGTGATTAAGGGCGACATATGGAGCCCTTTCGCCAGCGGGCTGGCAGACCCATTGCCAGCGTAGTTGGGGAAGAAGTACCCAGGGGAAGCCATAGATGTAGGCCTGCAGACCTAACGTATAGGCGTATTCCTCGCGCCAGTCGATTAAAATCTCTGTCCGGGAACTTTCCCAGAAGGATTCGCAGAGGAGCTTTTCTTGCTCTGGGGACAGGTCGGTCGAAATGAACTCGAACGGCATTCCTTTGACCGGAGCGATGATTTTTTCGATCACAGACCCGTTTGTTATCAGGAACAGAGCCGAAGTTCCCTCCATAATCTGGTTGCGCACTCGTTTAGTAAAGCGCTCGTCGATGCCATAGCGGGCAAATTGTACGCTGAGGGCGCGGATGGCGGCGCACGTTGCTGTGCCGAAGAAGGGGACGGCGAATAACAAACCTACAAGCAATCCCCAGAATGCGCCACTCAATGCGCCGTCGTCACACAAAGGACTGAGTTGTTTGATGCGGGGCATTCTGGAGCCGAGGGGCCAGGTGAGGATGGCTCCGTCTTCAATCTGGATCAGGTGTTGCTCTTGCAGTTTCCGTAGCGAACGAAGCATATACGCTGCCCCTTCGGCCCTTGGAAATTCGAGGATGCTGAATGTGATCATGATTACTGGCCCCTCTGGCTACTACTAAAATCACATACCCGCAGCATGTCTTTCTGAGCGAAGTGAAGAATCCCTCACGCGCCAACTTGTCTTCCTACGACATGCTTTCTTCCATGAAGGATTTGAGCAGGAGGCTTTCTTGCTGCGGGGAGAGGCTGGTCGATATGATCTCGAGAGGTGTGCCTTTTAGAGCCGTCATGAGTCTATCCAGGGCCGCCTCACCTGTGAGCAGGAACAAGGCCGAGGTTCCTTCACCAATCGCGCTGCGTAACTGATTGATGAACTGCTCGTCGATGCCGTAGAGGGCAAAATGCGTGGTGAGGGTGCTGATGGTGAGGCCGGTTTCCTCGCCAAAGAAAGGAACCGCGAACAGCAGACCCACAAAGAGCCCCCAGAACGTCTCGCTCAGGATATGTTGCCCGGCCAACTGGGGGAGCCGTTTGATGCTGGGCTTCTCAGATCCTCGCGGCCAGGTGAGCATGACCCCGTCCTCGATCTGGATCAAGCATTGCTGCTGGAGCTTCTGTACTATTGGGGATATGTTCTCGGCTGCTTCCGCGATTGGAAACGTGAGGACGGCGAATACTGTCATGGTTGCTCACTCCTTCCGCGTTGTCCGTCTGCCTGTCCTGCTACTCCATCTTGCGCGAAGTTTTCCAACTCCTCATGCTGTATGTGGCCGGCCGTTCACCACGCCTCTAGAAGATGTTCGCCGGCTCGCTTCACCCTCTCTGCTACCAGTATAGGGAGGATTGATCATGAAAACGTTATGAGTATCGTCATCGTCAAGAGTATTCCCGGCCTATACCATTTCTATACCAGGTGGGCAATAGCATTGTGTCGCTTCTTACACTAAACTGGTGCGCGGGACGGGTCGCTGATTGTCGAGGCAGATCGTGTTTTTATTCTTTTCTGATGATGGACGCGGGCCGATCAATCGGCGCTGGGCGCGATCAATCGGCCCCTACGGCGAAGCCGTGGGCCTGTCCTTGGGAAGGTTGAATCATGTTTGAACGCAAATGGGAGAAGCACACGGAGGACAAACAAGTAGGGCGTTCTGCAAGGCGTACCCGGTTCGTTATCTTGCGCTTGCTCCGTTCACCAATAGCGTGGATAGGGCTGGTAGTAATCACTGTCATGCTGGTAATTGCCCTGGCGGTTCAGCTGAAGGCGCCTGTTCCTGCTGATACATTCATGCAATCGGTGGTTGAGCGAGATGGCAGTCTGGGCTGGCACCAGCTCTGTCCAACCTTGCAGGTGCAGATACCACTCTCAGTGCTTGCCAACCAGGTGCAGGAGGAGCGCGCTGCCGAGGCCAGGGAGGGTTTGAGCCTTAAGGTAGACTTTGTTGGCGCCCATGCGCGGCCAGATGGGGGAGAGATTCGCGTCTATGTGATCACGGCGCACCGGCGCGATGGGTGGGTCGGGATGCGCACGTACATTGTATATACGCAAGCCAGCGGCTGTGTTGAGGATGTGAAGAACTTCTAAATGCCCTTGAAAGCTTGTAACGCCAGAGCTTCTTCCCCTTTCGTTCCTCAGGGCTAAAGGCGACGAGCAGTTCTGTGCTACGCCTCCAGCTATATGCACAAGGATATGAATGGCTCCGATATGTGCTCGACACCCCCAACTATAGCATGTGCATTGGGATATGCCATCACGCGCCGAAGTGATTGTTTTCTCCCCCATTTTGGGGTTGCTGCCTGACTCAGGAAAGAGAGCAAGAGGCGCTCACCTGTCAGCGGCCTGCCGCGACAGGCTGGCGTGGCCCTGGCAGCGGAGCTTTCCCGGCGTGAATACGGCCATATGCTCTCAAATAGGCGCATTCCTCTTCGCTCAGCGGGCCTTTTTGCATAGCCGCCAGGGCCTGATCTACTTCGGCGCGGTTTCTTACGCCTGTCAGTACGACATCCACATAGGGGTTGGAGAGCGCGAAGCGGTAGCAGTCAGGGATGGTAGGCACGTAGTGATCTGCCGGATAACCCCGCGGTGGAATATGAAAGAAGTTGTTCGCCTCGTGCGCAACATTGAAGGCGACAATGCCAGGGTCGCGCGCTTTATCTCCCGTGAGATGAGGGAAGATGTCTTGTTCCACACCGGTATGGGAGAGGTTATAGCGGAGCATCAGCACATCGAGTTTCGCCATCGACCTGTGGGCCGCCTGGCGCGAGTGGAACGAGCAACCGACAAATCGTACCAGGCCGCGACTCAGTAGCTCCTCATTCACCTTGTGGGCCTGCGCCATCAGCATAGCGGCCTGGTTGCGACGGTATGCGCGCGCGATACTGCCGCCTGCTTTCAGTTGATTAGCAGCCTCTATCAGCGAATCACAGTCGCTGTTATCGGTGATCCAGCCCCAGTGAAAGATGTCAATATAATCGACGCCTAGCTCGCCGAATTGATCCATCAGGATGGCCGGAATCTTATCCGGGTCGTTGACATAGCTCACTGTTGCCAGGATCACCCTGTCTCGTACTGAGGAACCCATGCCGCATAACGTGCGGAGGGCGGCAGCTGATTTTCGATACGAGAAGTGATGGAGGTCGGAGGAAAAGAAAAAGTAGTTGATACCCTGCTCAAAAGCGTACAGGAGATCGCTGCTTTCAATTCCCCAGCCGCCTCCTATGCCCAGAGGGCTGGCCTGCAGACCGGTCTTTCCGAGTTGCCTGGTAGTAAATCCGCTCATAACCCCTCCTTTCTATTTACCGGTGGGCGTCCTATTTACGGCTTTACGACAGCCTTCGAGGGCTGGGCCAGCGTCCCGAAAGAAACAGCAGGCCAAAGCTGACGAGAACGGTGACGGAAACAAGGCCGATAATCAAGGCTCGTTCACCCGCGACGAACCACAAGAAAACCGGGATAGCCACCGCGAGAACCAGAAAGAGCAGGCCAATAAGCCGGGCAGTTGTCATCATAGAAAAAACCTCCTTCCTCGTTATTTCAACTGCCTGATTCAAGCGAACCGGTAGGGTTCTTTGGCGTAAAAGGTCGTATAACCACAGTTGGGGCAGACTAATGCCCATAGTTCACTATCCGAATGGGTTATGCCGGGTACAAAAGATGACCCCGGTTTGTGTACCCGCGTGCTGCTAATTCCCTCCGCTACGACCCGCATCGTGCCGCATTCCGGGCAGGATGTGGGTGTTGGAGGCTGTCGCTGTTGTTCGTTTGCCATGTACTGCTCCTTTTTGCTATCTGGATCGAGCCGACCATGCAGGAAAGAGCATGATCGACCTCTACAACTTTTTTTATACCATTACACTATAGTCCACCACAATACAATGCAAAGGGTGGTACAGGCTATATGGGCGATGATGGCGGCCCAGGTTGAGTAGCGCTGGCGTAGCCAGCCGAATGCCAGACCTGATACGAAGACAAGGGCAATTGCCGGTGAGAGGCCGTACTGACTGTGCAGGGCCGTGTAGAGCAGGGTTGTGGGCAGCAGACCAAAGGTTGGCTGCAGGAGACCGCGAAACAGGATTTCCTGCCCTATTCCCGCCACCAGGCCGACAGCCAGCGCCAGGATCACTATCTGCGCCATATTGCCATCGTTATATGGCAGACTGCTATTTATGGTAAAGCGAAGCGAATTGTAGGCCGCGATATCGTAGTGTTTGAGGATACTGGCTCCCAGCACGCTCAGCAATACACCGCCTCCTACTATTCCCGCGACAGCCAGTGTCCGCTCCCACTCAAAACATAGCTCGTCCAGGCCAAGCCGCTCAATAACAGCGGGCAGGCTGCGGCGGAAGTACAGGCCCGCTCCCACTATCGCAATAATCAGGTAGCTCAATTCGCGTGCAACCTCGTTGACCAGCGGGTTATTGTGCCCGGCTCCGTTCGCCACCAGCATGATCGTATAGGATGAGGCGATCAGAAGCAATGTCACGTTGACGAAGAGCATGATGATAAAGAGCCAGGTACCCAGAATACGCTCAGGCGCTTGCAGGTCCCAACCAAATGTACGCATCACGATCCTGCGCGTACTGGGCATGAGAAGCAAACCGCTGGCGATAGCCGTCAAGCAGTAGGCGATTGCCAGCGCCTGGCGGCCCGAAGCGTTGATGGGTGACAGGCGGGCCACCTCAGGCGAGACCATATTGAGGCCGGCCCAGCCGAGGTAGATCGAACCCAGGCCAAGCAGTGCCAGAAAAGCGAAGCGACAGGCGCGAGAAGACTTCGTCTGGCTTCCCAGCCACGCGCCAACAAGCACGAAGCCTACCTGGAAAGCGTCAAGACCGAGTTGCTGCATGAAGGCACCTCCTGTTTGGTCGGCAGCATCGCCTCAGGAGAGGGATTCTTCGTTGCACTCAGAATGACATGGCCAGCCATGTCATTCTGAGTGCAACGAAGAATCCCTCCTCGTTCGATTTCAAGCAACAATGCCGCCAGATAACTCTCTTCCAGGGGGAGAATCCCCAACCGGTTGTTGTTCATATGCATGTAATCGAAGCACAGGCCGCTTGCCGGCTCAGCTACCTGGTCTCCGGCGCCGGCCAGCGCCTCGAGCGTGGCGAGAAAGGCTTCCCGGTACGAGTCGATCAATCTGCTTGCCAGCGGGTGCGCGGCGATCTCCGCCAGCTGCCTGGAGAGGAAGGCGCAGCGCGATGCGGCTCCTTGTTTGAAACTGGCACGAAGCTCAGCAGCGCCGGAGCGATCCTGGCCGCTCCAATACCAGAGGTACTGATTCCAGAAACGAGCGCGGGCCTCCGGTTCTGTATAAACAGTTTCCGCCATCAACCGCATCAAGAGCAGGCTCAACAGTATCCGATCCAGCTTCGCCCCGCTTTCTAGCAGCAGGGCCTGTAGAGCAACCTCGCTCGATGCCTGGAAGAGCCGCTCAGCGATAGCTACTCCCGCCTTTCCCCCGTACTTTTCGTATTCCGGTTCATACTCCGCCAGCACGTAACCAGGCTCAGCCATCACAGGCTGCGGCAGCAAATTCGCCGGCAGGAGATGATGTGCCCTATCATAGGCCAGCTGTGGCAGCGTCTGCTCAATACGGTTGCCAATTTCCCCGCGCAATGCTTCCCGTAAGTCAGATGGGCCTTGCAAACGCAGGCGAATATGCCAGCCCCGTTTGTCCATATAGCGTGTGAAGAACCAGCGCTGAAGCTCCGGCCTGAAGCGCGCGCTTTCGATAGCCGGTTGCACGATGTGAGTCACCACCTGATCCACCTGGTCGGAGCGCGCAGGATAGATTTTAAAGAACAGCCAGTTGTCACGGTCGTGTTCCAGGGCCGTCCGCCTGGTGAATGCAGTCGCCGGTTGCTCCTTTTGCGGCGACGGCCAGCGAGCCAGGGCCATGAATTCGCTGACATGTCGAGAGGATGGCAACTGCGGATCGGGCTGCACCCAGTGCTGGTGACGGTTGGGAAGCGCCTCCGTCAGAT
This sequence comes from Ktedonobacteraceae bacterium, assembly GCA_035653615.1. Lineage (NCBI taxonomy): Bacteria > Bacillati > Chloroflexota > Ktedonobacteria > Ktedonobacterales > Ktedonobacteraceae > Ktedonobacteraceae bacterium. The sequence goes on from DASRBN010000006.1 coordinate 65,891, forward strand.
TGATCGCCAGCACATCCTTGTCCAGGAGCTGGCGTAGGAGTTCGAGTGTATGCGGACTGCTAAAGGAGATCCAGACGGGCTTGCGCGCTTTGGCCTGCAAAGTCAATTGGGCGCGCTCACTCGAAGCAAACACCTCGTCAGGCAGATTATGCTCGCGCTGCCAGCGCTGCACCCGTACAAAGAAGTCGAAGTCCGATTCTCCTTTCTGCCGTATGGGCACCTGGTCTACGGGGATGCGCCAGCGGGCACGGCGCAGGATCACCCGTCCCTCTTCAACGCGCGCGAAGTATTCTATCTCTGTGGGAGCCGTATCACGCTGGCTAAAGCGATGAAGATTCCAGCCTACCGGGTAATCGCTGACCCAGGGATCAAGCAGCATCAGGAAAAGCCGTACCGCGTGGCTAATGAGATGGGTCGGCACAACGCCCAGGTACAAAGGCGCGATCACCTTCCCCTGCGCATCGATGAAGTAAAGCGTCTCATCGTTGGGATTCGCTCGCAAACGCAGTTCGCGCAGCTCTCGTGTTCGCTCTCCATCACCCTCGTTCGACAATTCAGCAGGCCAGCGCAACGTCTGCCTGGTCACGCCTATTTCCCCCTGTAAATTGCTCCAATCGCCTACCACCGGCATCTCCATCGCTTCACCGTCCTCGTGTAGTGACGCGACCCAGCTGGAGAGCAACTCATCCAGATTCCCATGCCCATCTCCCAACAGACCGGCAAAGCGCCCCAACAGCCCTCCCTGCCCCGGACATACCTGGTTCACCACCAGTTTGTAATCACCGCGTTCTAGCGCCTCCTCGCTTTCGGCCACCAGCTGGTAAAAGATTGTCACCGCCGGTGGCATCGCGCTCGCCCCGCTGGGAAGATCACAGCGCCCTCCGCCAGGTCTCTGCAAGGCAACGCGATCTTCCATCATTGCTCGTGTCAGTAGCTCGGTGGCATCTTCACGCGCTAAAAAGTCTTCAAGAAAGCCGAGAATATCGTTTGTTTCGCCGTCAGAACCAAAACGCTCTATAAAGTAGCGGTACAGGTAGTCGTAAAGCTTGCCACGAATAATACTTGGGCGAAGGATAGTGGCGACGCGTGCCAGATCCTCCTCTATATGCCGGTTCAAGGTAATCGCGGGGCCGCTGTATTGAACATCTTCGTAAAGCAGGTTGCATGTAGCCAGCCACGCGGGCGGAGAGGAGCCGAGCCGCAAAAAGATGGCCGCGGATTCCTGCCGGATGCGCTCCAACAGGCGCAGTCTCTCCGGGCCGCTTGCGGCGTGGCTCTCTTTCACCAGCGCCTGTACATGACGCATACGCGAGGAGATGTCAATAGCAAGGGGGGAATTCAATTTTTCCAGCGTTGCAGCTAGCGCCGCGATTGGCTCTGGGTCGCGCCTTGAATAGGGGGCGATGGGCTTCAATAGTTGCATATCCAGCAGTTGTGTTACTACCTTATGGACATTTGTGGCCGGCTTGCCCGCGGTCAGCAGCTGGATCAATTGCGCATATGAGATTGGCCGCCCGGATTCCAGATAGCCGGCGAGGGCTGGAAGTCGCTCGCGGTCGAATCTGCGCTCTACGGTACTTTCGCGTCGCCAGGCGAAATCGTCGTGTACGGTATACTCTGAAGTCAGGACGCGCACTTTGTCCAACCTGCTGCCTGCATGACACAACCCGGCGTTTGGCTCGAATTGTAGGGCCGGTGCCAGCTCCGGCGAATAGGCGATTTGCATCAGCAGGGCGGCCGGGAGCATGCGCACCAGTCGCACATGGCGGTGTGGCTCAGTCTGAGCCGCTTGTGGTATCCTGGCCCTATCCTCTTTCTCAGGGGCATGATGGACGACCGCCAGGTGTGTGAAGGTGCTCAGGGGGCTGGTCTTGAGCGCGGCCCGCGTGAGGTAGGAGAGGCTCGACCGGGCCAGTTTGCTGGTCGGACGCCAGTCCTGCAACTGAAGCGGGCGGGTCAATTCCTCAAGCAGGCTCGGACTGACCAGGGCAAGCCCTTGCTGGAGTTCTGGCTGTTGTATACTTCGTGCGAGCGCCTGCATCGCTTCATGCAATTCCTGCTCGTAGGTCACGCTTGCCTTCTGCAAAGTATGCTCGCGCTCGCGAGCCATGCGGAACCACGCGCGCAGCAGGTGCGCTTCCTCACCCAGGGCATCTGCCACCTGCTCAATATCCGAGGCGGCTTCCGGCCACATACGCAGGTTGTGGACATTGCGTTTGACTGCTAGAATGCGACGCCGTAGTTCTTTGTCGTCGCCCACAAGCGGTACCAGGCGGTACAATGCTTCTTCAATCTGCGGCCCTATGGCTTGCATGGCCTGCTCTGCTTCCAGGGCGAATCGAATAGAGCGCGTCGTCTCGTACAGGTGTAGCTTATCCAGTTGTCCAGCCGGGATGCCGCCGATTCTGGCAACGCCAAAGGGGGCTATTGAAACCGGCCCATAGGTGTGTTTTTGTTCTTGCGCGCGTTGCTGTAGCAGATTTGTCATAGCTATACCACCCCCACAATCAGACCTGCGACGATGTGCAGGAGAAAGAAGACGATCAGTCCCAGATAACCAAACATCAGCAGACCGTAGGCAGCGTGTACCAACTTCCGGCGAGCGGGCAAGGCGCGCAGTTGCGCCGGTAACGTGCGAAACGTGAGCCAGTGCCAGTAGAGGAGAAACGTCCTCTGGCGGAAGTTGAGTTCACCGAAAGCCGCTTCGAGGGCATGATAGCCATCGCTGGGCATCAACGGATTCAGGTTCGAGATGAAGGTCGCGACCTCGATGAAGAGGACGACGTACAGGCTTGCCGAAAGCCAGCCACTGCTGGCGAGAACAAGAGCGGCTGTGATGGCGGCCGCCGAAATATCAAAAGCCGGGCCGGCCAGGGCGATATGGATGCGCTGGCGCGGATCACGAAGGCGGTAACCGTCCGTGCGGTCCGCATAGGCCACGGGCAAGATATAGTAGAGCAGGGCGAGGCCAATTTCGCGGATGCGCACGCCGTAATAGGAACTTACCAGTGTATGGCTCAGCTCGTGGAGGGTGAGATGCAGCAAGAAGTAACCAATCACTAAAGGCCACACAATTTGACCCACGCGCAGACCGGCTCCATGCTGCACAAGCACGTAGAAGGCGGTCAGTGTCGCGACCATGAACCAGAGGCCGAGCAATGTTTTAGATGTATCGCCCGCAAGAGCATCGACGCGATGGACCAGGTTTTGAGCCAGCGGTTTTTCTGGATGCCAGAGGCCGATGCGCAGCATGGGGCGGCGTAGAACCTTACGGGCAAATTTTCTCGGCGAAAATTTTGGAGTGGGCCTCGCTCCCTCGCCTGCGGGCTGCACAATCACTTCAGCATCCTGTAGTTGCCCTAAAAATGCTCGTACTTTGTCCGCGATCTGGGCCTCTTTGCCGGGGTAGCGTGCTGATAGAGCCTGCTCTATATCCTCCCGGGTAAGGGAGGTTGGACTTTCTAGCAGCATACGCATGACCTCCGCTGCCAGAGTACTGAGACGGATATAACTCTTGCGCTTCGCATTATAGAGCAGCGGAATATCATTCATGCCGGACAGCAGCTCGATACCCTCTGCCAGGATGATCGGCCGTCGATCCTCGATGTTGTTGGATTTCTCTGTGGTTAATGTCTGCATATGATTCACCTCGCTCTAACCGGCCTCGCCATTTACTCTCACTACCATTGCTATTGCTTTGCCCCTGGCTTTTTCGGGTTTGCTCGTATACGCTCCCCAGGGAGAAGCGGCAGGAAATGAGCCTGGGTCCTTTCCCGACCTCCCGTTTGGAATTGAAATTCGACGGTAGCCCCGATCCGCCTCGAGGGCGGTCGGGGTACCAGGCCCACCTGCTGGCTTAGCAGGCGGACGAGATGGAGCTACCAGATGAGAAGCTGCTGCCGCAGCTGCTGGCGGATGAGAACGAACCGGCAGTGCCAATTGTGGCAGCCGTGCAGAAGTTGGGATGGACGAAGTCAGCCTGGTCCGCCAACTCTTCCGCAAACAGCTCCAGAGAAACGTTCTCTTTCTCCTCATCGTGGATCTCAACCATCTGATCGAAGTCGACGTTGTTCATGAATTCTGTCTCCTTTCTTGAACTGACTGACTATTGACAACTAACAGCTACTGACGACTAACCGATAGAAGAAGCGCTGGTAAGCGTACCGGCCGTTGACCATGGGCAGCTTCCGCTCGAGATACTGGTGAGCGAGCTGAAGGTGGTGGATGGTACGACGAGGTCGTTCTGCTCGGGCAGCTCCTCGGCGAAAAGATCCATCACATCGGTCTCGGGCATCTGCTCATCGCTGACGGTAATCTCGTTGATGTTCTCGTTCTTCATCATGTGCTGTTCCATCCTTTCTGTGTTTCAAAATTGTTGAGATAACTCAACTACCTACGACCAATCGAACCGCGAGGGTATTCCACTCAATTAATTGCCGAAAGAAGACGCGGTGCTGACGCACGAACCGGTGCCGGCGGTGCCGCTGAAGGTTCCCACGCTACCAAAGCAGCCGACTGATCCCCAGGTGCTGTTGGGAGCTACCAGGTCAGTTTGATCAGGCAATTCCTCAGCGAACAACTCGTCAAGCTCAGCGATCTCTTGCTGCTGGTCCTTCTGGATGATCGTGTCATTCAATCCGTTCATCATGCTGTTTCTCCTTTCCTACAATTGCCTGCGTTTGCTACCTGGCGAAATGCCGTCGCCAGTCCTGTTGTTTAGATATGCCTGCTGATCCTCTCGTCCTCTCCCTGACTCCGTCAGAGCATAAGCTGCTTCGCTTTTTCTCACGCGACGTTCTGCCGCAAATACTGGTGGCGGACCTTCATGCCCAGGTTGAGCTAGATCGGATCAGCCTTTGTTGTATGGCTCGCCGGTTATTGCTAGCCGACGCAAGAAGCAGTGCTGACGCACGAACCCGTGCCTGCCGTGCCACTGAAGGTTCCCACGGAGCCAAAGCAGCCAATCGAACCCCAGGTGCCGTTTGGCACGACCAGATCATTTTGATCGGGAAGTTCCTCGGCAAAGAGTTCTTGCAAATCCTCCTGCTCTGTCCGAACGCCTTGCCCTAAGTCGAGGTCCACAGCCTGCAGGGACTTCAAATCCATCCTTGCTCACCTCCTTTCGTGCCTTATTTGCTCAGAATATAATCAGGATGCAGATAGCCGGTTGAGTAGGCGAAGAGGCTGGCATTTTTATATCCATCGACGCCTGCGATACGATGGGCCGCACGGGGCAAGAACCCGGCGAATGTCGTTCCTACCAACCCTACGCCAATCGACGATAACCACATACGTTGTCCTGCCGCCCCTGCCCGTAGCAGGAGCAGGCGATGACCCCATGCCCCATGACGGGCACATGCCGCCGCGAGATTGCCGGTGATCAAGACAATCAGCGGAGCATCGCCGAATTCAGTCTGCAAAACCAGGTTAGCGCCTCCCTCTTTCTGGTTGGGGGCTGGCCCCACGTACACGAGCGCGTGTTCATCCTGCTCGTAGCGGTAGACAGCCGGCGCGAGGTCCTCGACTCGCCAGGCTACCAGGAGAAACTGTAGTGGAATGCCTGCCTCTCCTTCCTGTGGCCAGTCCTGGCGGTCCCCGGTGCTTGCCGTGTGCAGGATCGTGGCCAGTTGAGCCTGGCTGACCGACTTCTCATCGTAAAAGCGGAGAGAAGTGCGTTCCACCATGGCCTGGTATAGCGGCCGACTCTGCTCAATCGGCTGCGGTAAGCGCATGAGCTCTCCAGGAGCCGGGCGATAGAGCAGGTGACCCGGCACTTCCCGGGGGGCCGCGAGCGCATCTGCAACTCCCTTACGGCTCTCCTTGTACAGCTTGATCATGACGTGAATAGGCTCGAGCGATGCGTAACTGCGAATATCGTACCGGCAGTTCTGGCCTACGGTAGTCATCTCGATGGTATCTAGCATGGCACTTCCTCCTCCTGTGATTCGGGTGAGACGCCCCGGAGGGCAAGCACACCGGTAATGGCTTCTTTGATATCTTCCAGATCAAGCCGGTCGGCGATCCGGTCATCGGCCCAGCTCTGTATGGTTTGAGCCGATAGACCGAGTCCGCTTGCGACCATGTGCATCTGGCCAAGCGCCACACCGGCATCCAGGTGAATGATGCGGTAGGCGAAAGCCGAGTATTTGTGAGAAACGCGATCGTGCGCAGCTGTGAGTATGACATATGCGTCTGCCAGCAACTCGCTTTCTCGTGGCAGCGCCTCGCGCAGGAAGGCGTCCATTTCGCTCGTTTGCCCGCTTCGCTCAAGGATGGCCAGTGTATGCTCGTGCGGCTGGTAGAAATAGAGGCCTGGCTCCAGCCCGGTGACGTTTCGTGCCACGACGTAAAGTTCTACCGAGCCGAGATTGCCGCCGGTCGGCGACCAGCGCTGCAATTTGCTGGCCTTATTGCCGTCACTGTAGCGAATGCCCGCGCCCAACATGAGCAGCGTAGCGAGTCGTGTTAAATCCAGTTCCGCGCCTGGCGGGGAAGCAGTCTTTCCCGGCAAGTTCTCCAGGACCGTACCGCGCGGGCGAATCAATTCTGTACGATCTGGCAACTGCACCTGTGCGGCACTCGGATAGCGCTTGCCCTCGTGCGCCAGTTCTAGATTGCTGGCACGATAGTGCATCTGGTGGCTCTTGGGATCGAGCAGGTGACGCGACGGGAATGAAACGGCGTCCTCGTACACGACCGCTGTCTCTACCGGCCCCATTTCGACGCCGGCGGGACGGCAGTTCGGGCAGCCTGGCAGCTTGGGGAAGCGCAGGCGCTGCGTGGACCAATCATCCAGGCTGTAGCGGGTAACGTTCAGCCCGGTGGCCAGTAAAGAGATGCGACTCAGCAGGTAGATTACCTCGACAACCAGCATATTGGCCCACAGGCGCGCGTCTAGCCAGCTCGTTTGAGCCTGGTCAGCTTTCTCTTCCCGGTTCTCGTAAAGTGCGGGTGGGAAGCTGGCGCGGGCAAAACAGCTGTAACAGGGCGTTTCACCTCGCTCAAAATACGGGCCCAGTTCGGCTACCTGGCCGTTGAGATTGATTGACGCTCGCAGCCAGGGGATGTTATGACGCGCACATTGTTCGTCCAATTGCCGCAAAAGGGCCTGATCATCTTCTCCCTCGACCAGTACGATCACAACACTCCGGCCCGCCTGTTTGTCTAACAGAGATCCCGGGTCGGTACCCCATTCTCCGGTGTACACCTGTCCGACTCCTGCCTGCTTCAACATCATATGCATATGAGCGCGTGCCAGGTCGGCATGAGGGCCGAGGGCGTAGATGACCACCTGTGATTGCCCGAGGCGAGCCAGCGCCTGCAACGCGCTCCGGTTGACGCGGGTTACGTCCACATAGCGGCGAAAGAACGCCAGCATATGTGGGTCAAAGCGAGCAGGGTCCGCGTCCTGCGGATCGAAAGCAGCATCCTCTAGAAGCCCGCGTGTATAGAGCAGCGCGACGGCGTTGTAGATGGACTCTGCTGGGACACCGGGTATAGCCTGTGCCAGTTGCTCAAGGCTGCGGCTGCCATCCAGTAGGGGCAGCAAACGTGGCAGCAGGCTCCTGGTAGCCTTTCCCCTGAGTACCTGCGAATCCTCGCCCCCTTCTACAAGTAGCCCATCCTCCATGGGCACAACGACCAGTTCTGCCGGGAAATGGGGACGCTGCGGCATGGCAAATTGTGGGTCCAGGCGCACAGCTCTAGCCATGGCCTCGGCTGCAATCAGTTTCTGCTCCATAATACTTTCCCTCCATGACCGTTCATGCCAACGAGTTCACGCTCTACAGTGCGCTCGGAAAGGAGTTGCGCGAGTTCCTGTTGTAATGGCATGTAACTACGCGTGGCCTCATCACGATGCAAACCACAGCGAGGACAGCCGTGTACGCCAACTACCCGCGCCGTCAGCGTCTGGCGAGTGATGATATCCATCTGCCAGAGCCTGCCGGCTTCTGAAGCCGGGTCGGCATCCAGGCGGGCTATGAACTGGGCCAGGCGAATGGCGGCGATTTCGGCGAATGGGGCCAGATATCCCGCCGGCCCGCTCTGCGGATGGGCTTCATAATGGCTGCGCAATGCGGAGTGGATGGCCTGCCGGGGTGAGTGTTGGAGCAAGCGCTTCTCATAACATCTGTAGCAGGCTCCCATTCCTGGCACGACGACCGGTCCAACGCGCAGAGAGCGGTCCTCCAGCACCACCGGAATAAAGTGTTTCTTCCAGGCGTAGCTGATCCCCTCGCATAGCCGGTTCAGCTGTGGCACCGGTCGCCAGGCGGCCAAAATATTGACGCGCGCTACGGGCCATAAGGCCGGCGATGTTTTGTTGCCTGGATCAGGTTTCGTCTCGACGACATCCGGTAACAGTTCCTTCAGGACATCTGCTATGGCTTGACCGAACGCGCCAACCGGCACAATATGTACAGGTTCTTGCAGCTTGCTGTTCGAGTTGGCGTCCATTGTTCCACACTCCTCTCGCTTCGATTGCTTTTTTGCTTTCTAACAACAGGTTGATGGTTTGCCGTTTTCTGTATCAGGCGAAGGGCTGCGGCCAGGGGTTAATCTGGTCTTCTGAACGAACCGGGTAGCCCATGTGCCTGGGTGCATCGTAGAGCCTGGGATGGGCCAGGTAGCGCGCTCGATAGCTAAACGAGAGCGGCTGTAGGGCCGGAATAATCACCCGTACTACTCGCATGCCCACCCGCAAAGCTTCATCCGTACTGATGTCTATGGCGATGGTTTCCATGTTGCGTTCTTTCAGGCGTGCCAGCAATGTGCGCAGGTCCTGGCGAGCCTCACCAGACTTCAGCACGGGCATCTCGCTTAAACGCCGGCGGTGCGGTGAATGAACCAGAAAATCGAATGCCGGGAGCCGGTCGCGATAGCCCATATAGCTCGCTCCATCGAAGACGTGCAGGAAATCATCCCAGCTGGCCGGTGGTTCGCCGTGCGCCTGCATTGCTATTCGCGACGAGGCCGATTCGCGGATCACCTTTGCGATGGCTGCTGCCGGGTCCAGTTCTGTGCTGCACATGACCAGGGTGGCCAGCTTGTCGTTGCGCGGCGAGAGCTGGATGCTGTAGACCGTGGGTATGCCCATGTCGGTCGTGGCATCGAAGAAAAGATGCTCCACTCCGCTGCTCGCGCGGGCGTTTCGCTCCAGGTAAGGTTCAAGCCAGCCAGGCACTACGTCCAATTCGATACGAGGCAGCGGCAACTGCTGCAGCCAGGTCAGCGAGATAGCATCGCGTTCGAGTACCTCGCAAATGGCGCCGGCCAGCGCTCGCTCGAGGCTCGTATGCGCGGCGCAACCGGTCGAGATAGGTAACCAGATACGCTCCCCGCGGCTCAAAAATGGGATATGTAAATAGACCATCACGGCGGGTACCCAGACCAGGCGACCATCCAGCAGCGAAACTCCACGCACCCAGCGCATCGGAGCTCGCTTATCGGGTGCTACTATTGGGCAGCGAGGATGCGCCAGTTCCTTCTCGCTGCACCTGGGAATGCTGTCCAGGTCTAATGCCTCGTCACCCAGTTCTTCGGCAGTGGCCCAGAGAAATTGCTTCTCATCGTAGGCGCAGCTGGAATATCGTTCCAGTCCTTCGGCGATGGCCTTAATCCTGGCTTCATCGTAATCGAATGAGCCTCCCGCGCCATCCAGCGTGCCTGTTGCGGAGCGGCCCTCCAGGGCGCGCGCTACGCTACTCAGTGGTTGACCTATATCGCCCATGGAGACACTCACTATTGGGAAGCGCGGCTCTCCCGGCTGGATCGGCAGTTGCACTGCTCTGCCGATCAGGCCACCGGCAGGTTGTATCAAGTCTTCAAGCGTTGCATGAGCGGTTTGCGTGTCCGTTACCATAACTCGTCTAGCCTCCTGCATCAATGTATCTACGATGGGTTCTGCTGGCCTATCTGCTCTAGCTTTGTCCATTCACCAGCTTCGCGCGCTTTGGAGCTATACTGTGTGTATCGGGTTGGCCCCAGCGGAACAGCCGTACTGCCAGGGCGATGAGCGCAACGGCGGTGCCAAAGAGTACCAGGTCGTCAACTGCCAGGGACGCGATGGGTGTGCCACCGATGATCTGCTGCCGTAGCGCATCCCCAAGGTAGGTCAGAGGGATGAAGCGGGCAACTGTCAGCACAATGTCGGGCATGATGCTGAAAGGGAGCAGGATACCGGTCAGCATCAAGGCGGGTGCCATCATGCCACCCATCAGACCTCCGGCGACCTCTGGCGAGGGGATGATCTCGCCGAGGACATACGCCAGGGCGAAGAGCATCACGATGCCCAGGAAAGCGCTCAGAAAAATGCCCGGCAAATTCTGGAAAGGAATGTTTCCCACCAGTATGTAACTTACGATCAGGATGACGATGAGCTGCACCAATGCCAGTATCAGGCGGACAACCAGCTGCGCCAGAACGAAATCGAGCGGCGAGAGCGGTGTCAATCCGAGCAGGCGCAGAGTGCCGCGCTGTCGCAACATGATCAGGGGTGTGGCAAGCCCAAACATGCCTAACGAGGTGAATGCCATCACCAGAATACCGGGCAACGAGTAGCGCAGCGGGTCATACACCTGGCTCCCTCCGACTCCTTGCGGTACCTTTCCATTCGCCATCGAGATGAAGACGAACAGGAAGATGAACAGGAACGGGAAGATGAGTACGAAAAAGAAGGTCATCTTGTCCCGGATCAATTCCCGCAAATTAGCCAGTATCAACTGCTTCAGCGAATCTTTCATCTTCTTCCTCCTGGTGTATGCCATTCCTTTCACCTGACAGATTTCTTGATCTCGCACTAATCGCGAATGGTGCGACCGGTTAGCGCAAGGAAGACATCTTCCAGGCTGCCGGAGCGAACATCGAAGTCATAGAGACCTGGTAGATTGAGCAGGGCGCGCAATGTCTCATCGCTCTGACTCGTCACGAGTTCTACACGCGCAGCTTTTATCTTGACAGTGCTGACGCCTGCCAGGCGCTGCAATTCACGCGGGTCGAGTGCCTGACGCGTGGTGCAGCAAATCGTTTTGAGCGGGACGTACTTGCGCACAAGCTCATCGGGTGTGGCCAGGGCAATGATCTGGCCATGGTCCATAATCGCGACCCGGTCGCAGAGTGTTTGCGCTTCCTCCATCGAATGCGTTGTCAGCACGACGGTGCGCCCGCGGCGGCGGAAATCCTCGATCACGTCCCAGATCTGGCGGCGGGCCTGTGGGTCAAGAGACCCGGTTGGTTCATCCAGAAACAGCAGCTGCGGGTCGCCGGTCAGGGCGATGCCGAGCAGCAGGCGCTGCCGCTGGCCACCGGAGAGGCTCTTGACCAGGCTTTTGCGTTTATCAACCAGTCCCACCAGGTCAAGTAATCTGTCCACACCGGTCGGATTGCTGTAAAAGCTGGCAAATAAGCGCAACGTTTCCTCAACCCTCAAGGTAGGGAACAGGCTGGCCTCCTGCGGCTGCACTCCTATGCGGCTCACAAGTGAGAGGCGCTCTGCCTGGGGATCGCAACCGAGGATGCTGACATGGCCGGCGTCAGGTGTGCGCAAGCCGACCATCATTTCAAGTGTGGTCGTTTTGCCCGCGCCATTTGGACCTAGCAGGCCAAATATCTCGCCCTCCTCGATCCGCAGCGAGAGGTCGCGCACTGCCTGGAGAGCACCATACGATTTGCGGATGTTTTCCAGGTGTACGACTGCCGCTCTTTGCTGGCATCCGTGCTCCAGCTCTTGCTGGGTGTTGTCCGCCTGTGGCGAGTCGGTTGTTTGGACGTAGTCGCAGCTGTTCATGGTTCGTTTCCTTGATACTTTGAGCCAAGCCGGTCAAGAAGAATCTGACTGAATTCGTAGATATCGCGGGCCACAATTCCTTGGATGGCCGCCTGCTCTTTGGGCGTCAGCTCATACTTTCGTCGCTGTACCGCTTCGAGCGGAGATGCCAACAACTCCTCGCAAAAGCTCTGGTCAACGGCTGCCAGGCCGAGTATTTCATTGATGACCGTCCATGACATCTTCCGTACCTCTCCTCTTCAACCGAGTTGATGGCTGTTGACAGACCTTTTGCCCCCCTGCGGCAGGTCGCATCGCGATACCTGTATGCATTGCCCTTTCTCCGGTGCAACGAGCAAACGGATACGCGCCTGCTCAAGACCAGGGATAAGGCATCCGTGGTGAAATAGTGAGTACGATCATCAGAACGAGCAAGCAAGCAAATACGAGGTAGCTACCCCAGTGTTGCCAAACGGCTTTCAACCAGGACAAGATCATCGAGCAATCTGTATGCTTCATGTGTGCCTCTCCTTTCTCATGCTGGAAGAGCTATGCCTGTACGTGTTGATTACTCTCGATACTCATGGTTGCCAGTGCCGGTGAGGAATGCGGGCTTTTTCGTGTTTCCGTTTTCCTCACCTTGTCTGGTTATAAGGATACTGGGGGCTTGTTCAAACGGTATTCGCACTGTTGAGGCAGCAGTTAGCAGTCAGTTAGCAGACCCTGATGAATTTTTCTCATCGAATGGGGGAATGTGGTGGGGCACGATGACAGGGACAGCGGCTTGTCCCTGTCATCGTCGGATTCAGTGGTTTCCGGTGATGCGTTCGTAGAGATTCTGGATGGCAGGTCCTGGTTTCACACCGAGTTCATCGTGAAGAACAGAGGCGCATTGTTGATACTGGCGCAAGGCCAGGCCGCGCTTCCCTTGACGCAGGTAGCAACGCATCAATCCGTAGTGGGCTTCTTCGAGGCATCTATCGAGGGCCAGCAGCCGCTGCCACTGGTTGGCGCACTCGCTGAAGTCTTCCCGTTGCCAGGCAAGGTGAGCTAGCCGGCTGCGCGCATCGATGTATATCCGGCGCAGTTCGTCCCGGCGCGGCATGCACCAGTCGCTGTAAAATGACCGCAGGAAGTCCCCATGGTAGAGCGCCACCATCTCCTTCAAGCTCGCTTCGGCTCCGGTATGATCCTCGACGGCCAGTAGTTCTTTGGCGCTGGCGTAACGCTCCTGGAAAACAGCAACATCATAGTACACACGATTGCCGTAGAGGGGGGCGAGATCGAGGGAGTAGTTGCCGGCGCGGTAGATGATGCTGGCTTCGCCGAGCACTTTGCGTAGATAGTAGACGGTTGAGCGCAGTGTCTGGTCATGCTGTTCATCGGGCCAGAGGGCGACAAGGATCTGTTCTTTGTGCAGGGGTTTGCCGGCGTCGAGCAAGAGGAAAAAGAGTTCCATGGCGCGTGCCATTCTCCAATGAGTGATGGGAACTCCGTCGAGGATGACGGTCGGCTCACCCAGGGCCTGTACCTGCAGGCGGGAAGTTTCTTGAGGACAGGAACCGGGGATTGTCCCTACGGGTGGGTTCGCCGGCTCTGCCTCATGCTCCTGCTTGCCGGTTTCTTGAGGAGGCAGGTGATAGAGCCGGGCAATGTCCGGCATGCCCTGTACGGCTTTGAGTAGATCGGGTATGCGAGTCAGTTCGAGGGATGCGAGTTGTTCATATCCATGCTGGCTGGCAAGCTCTGCCGCCTCTTTCAAGCAGCGAACGGCGGCGGATTTCTCGCCTTGAGCGTGCAGGCACGCGGCTCGCCGAATACTTGCCTGTATGCGCTCGCGCGTCAAGCCGAGGGTGCAGAGGGCGTTTTCTACTTCTTTGAGAAGAGCGCAGGCTTCATCATACTGGCATTGATACAACCGGACTGTGCCGAGGACGAGCTGGCGCGTGGCTACCTCATAGCTTTCCACGGCCTGCGAGGGTTCTTCTTCACCCGTTCCGATAACGAGCAATTGGGCTGTTTGAACATCGCCCATCAGCAGGTAGGTCATGGCAAGACTACAAAGGGCGTAATCGGTCAGGTAGGTATCTTTGAGCTGGCGTGCCAGGGTGAGTCCATCCTCGATCATGCTGAGGGCATGATCGTAGCATCCCTGATCCTGGTAGACATCTCCCAGGCTTACCAGGGCGTAGGCCTCACCACGGCGGAAGCGGATAGGACCCCGGGCGATGGCCAGCGCCTGGGTGAGTACTTGCTCGGCTGCGGCAAACTCGCCCTGGCGTTGTTTCGTTACTCCCAGACCGATCAGGTTATCCACTTTGCCCCATTCGTCGTTAAGTGATTCCCAGCACTGGATGGCGCGGGTGCGATGATGCTCGGAAAGGGTATGTTTGCCCAACATGCCATAGGCGTTCGCGAGCATACTATGCAGGTGAGCTACCTGGCGAACCGTGCCCTCACGTTGCCACAACTGCAAGGCATGTTGTAACTCCAGGATGCCGGTGGAGAAATCGCCGCGCATGTTCGAACAGATACCGAGGCGATGATGAGCTTCGGCGCGCAGCCTGACCTGCTGGGGTGGTAATTGAGCAAGAACCTGGTGACAGAGGGCCTGAGCCTGGGCATACTCTCCAGCCTGAAAAAGAGCTGAACCGCGCGCGAGCGCAATTTGCGCCCGGAGTACGGGAACCTCATCTTCCGCAATCCCCTCTGCCTGTGCGGAGAGCGCCTGGTCTGCTTTTTCAAGTAGGGGGAGCGCGCTGACATATTCCCCCAGTGCCAGGTGAATATTGGCGCGCGCCAGGAGTAACCGCGGATAGCGTTCAACGGTGGCGGCAGGCAGGGCGTTGATCCAGCGTGCGAGGGTGGCGGTATGCCCCTGCGTCTGTTCTTGCTCATACGCCTCAGCAATGAGAGCGGCGGCGAACTCGTTCTCCTGGGCTTCTAGAGCGTGATAGATGGCCGAGTCGTAGTCTCTGGCGGCATGAAATAAGACGGCTGCGCGGTGATGCAGGGACGCGTACTGTTCAGGAGCTTGAGTGCGTAATTCTTCCAGGAGCAATTCGCGCAGCACGGGATGACAACGATAGGCGAGTTGCGGGCCATCGCCACTGCGTGAGACAAAGAGGCCTTGCCGTTCGAGGTAATCAAGGCGTTCGGCGGCGTCCGGGATGTCGAGCAGGGAAGCGCAAAGCGAGGGCAGCATCTGCTGAAAGATGGCAGCGCCTTTCAAAAAGGCGTACACCTCTGGTTCGCGGTTGAAGACTTCATTGGCCAGGTACGAGAACAGATTCTGCCGTCCCATACGCATGGCGGGCGATCCCCAGAACGAGGTGGGGGTTCCACCGGGGCTGACAAACTGCAAATCTCCCAGGCGCGTACCGAGCAAGATGCCGGCGATCCAGCCATCGAAAGACGCGACGAGTTGCTGGGCTTCCTCCTCTGACAGGGGTTCGATGCCCTGCAGGCGAGCGAGATCGCGAATCTCTTGCACCGAGAAACGCAAGCCATTGCTGCCGAGGCCAAACATTTCGCGCCGGGCCAGCAGGGGAGCAAATTCGAGGGAAGGCATAGCGCGGCTCTCAATGACGATGACGCATTGAGGGGGCAGCTTTTGCAGCAATCGGTTGACCAGGTGATTCACATCCGGGTTCGAGTTCACCTCGTGATAGTTGCTCAAGATGAGTGCGAAACGTTCGGGAATTTCGGCCCCAATACGTTCTGCCAGCATATCGATCACCGCTTCACACTGATCGATATATGCTGCCCGCTCGCCAGCTGTAGCTGATATAGCCGCGGCCAGCAGTGAGTCGAGGGAGGCACCGAACTGCGGGAAACGCTGGCGGATGCTGGCAATGAGGAGTTCCAAAAAGGTGATCTTATCCGCATCCTGCGGAGTGAGGAAATACCAGCAACAGGGCATAGCAGTGTCGCGTTCAAAATCAGCAAGCAAGGTGGTTTTGCCATAGCCGGCAGGGGCACAGATCATTACCAGTTTACACCACCGGGGTCCCCCGCTGCTGCCGGATGAGGGACCGAGCATCACTTCGCGAAGAGCAGCAACAAGCTCCTCGCGATGGAGTACTGTTGGTAGTAAGCCTGGGCCGGTGATTCTTCTCGACGAAGACGTATGCATGAGAGCCATTCGCTCCATTTCTAGAAATGAGGGCACCGGAATCGATATTGATAGTGTGGAGACCGGGTTTCCCAGCGCTAGTCCGAGGGCTTCCCACAGTCAAATGAAACAACCAGACTACTGTTAGTAAGTGTCCAGTTGCATGATACAATGCTTTTCTTTTTTTGTCTACTTTCATCCTGAAAAATCTTTTCCCTCAGTTTCAGGAAAGAGAGATGTTAGCAGAGCTGCTTCTTTCCTCTGCGGCCGGTACCCATAGAACCAGTCAGTATAGGTGAAATCGTCGGGTGCGCGCGCCGCCAAAAGCGCGTTGCGAAGCAGGGCGGTGACACCATCGCTATGAATAATATCGCCGAAAAGACGCGCCGAACGCTGCACGCGCGCCGTACGGGGAATACGTTCTTCCTGATAGGCCCGAAACGCGGCTGTTACGTTTCCTGGATGCCTGGCAACGGCGTCCGCCAGGCACACGGCATCTTCCAGCGCCTGGCAGGCTCCCTGGGCAATATGTTGGAGCATAGGGTGCGCGGCATCGCCTAGCAGCGTGATGCGATGGCGCGTCCAGTTATCAGCAGGTAATCGATCATAGAGCGGCCAGCGCCGGTCTCGTTTCACACGAGTTAAGGCCCGTTTCACGCTCTCATGTGTTTTGGCAAAATGCGCTTCCAGTTCGTCTTCCGTACCCCAGTCATCGGTATCTGGCCGGTAGCGCTCGCTTTTGAATACGGCCACCTGATTATACAGTTTGCCGCCGCGCAGCGGATACTGGATGAGGTGCAAGTTTGGGCCAATCCAATAGCGGATGGTATCCAGCCCGGCGCTTTCGATGACTTCCTCCATCGGAATCGCGCCCCGATAGGCCACAAATTCCACACAGATCGGGTCTCCATCACCAATCACGTAGTTGCGAACGGTAGACCATAGCCCGTCGGCGCCGATCAAAGCGCTGCATTCATAGGTTGCACCATTGGCGCAACGAACGCACGCGCCATCGCCCAGGTCCTCAACGGCGATGACCTCGCGGTTGGTTTCTAAGGTGATGGCATTGCTCTGCTGGCAAGCATGCAGCAGAATCATGAGCAAGTCATTGCGATGCAGGACAAAATAGGGATACGTATAGGCGCGCCGGAACTGCTCACCGAAATCCAGTATCGTGAGCGTATTGTTGGAGAGGGCATCCACCAGCAGAAGCCGTTGGGGATAGACCGCATAGGCGCGTGTTTCGCCGAGGACACCCAGCTCATCGAGCGCTCTTGATCCATTCGGAGCGATCTGAATTCCCGCTCCGATCTCGCCGAACTCCTGCGCTTTCTCGATCACGTGAACCGGGTAGCCCTTTCGTGAGAGGGCCAAAGCAGTCGCAAGGCCACCCAACCCACCCCCAATTACCAGAAAAGGAATGCGATGGAGTTGATTCATTCCCTACCTACTTTCAGGAGCTTTCAAAGCAGCCGGGCAGGCATGATTGCGCCTTTTATCAGAAAATAGGCGATATTTACTGCTGATTGATGTGCATACGCTCCTCAGCAGCATATGCATCTCATAAAAAGACTATCCTATAAAAGCTTGCAGTGTCAAGTGCCTGCCTCATGCAGTTTGGACCATGTGCCCGTCACTCCCCTCGCCGTAGAGGTCGACGGTTTTGAGGTCGCAGGGCAGGCAGTTGAAAGTGCGAATCCGCGCCAATCTGCAAAATCTTGCAAAAGGCTGCGCATCCGGGTACGATTGAAGCAGCAAGAAGGGCATCTTTTTTCTGACAATGCTGGCAGGATATGGCTGGACGATGCCAGAGTTTCTAGGCGCGGGAGGATACAGTAAGGACTGATGACACGCTATCTTTTTCGGAACGCACAGGTACTGGATGCTGAGCGCGGCGAGTATCTACCTGCTAGTTCTGTCCTTGTGGAGGGAGAGCGCATTCTGGAGGTTGGAGGAGCAGACGTGCAGGCTGGCGAGGTGCAGAGCTTTGACCTGCGAGGGATGACCTTGATGCCCGGCCTGATCGATGCTCATGTCCACGTGACAGCCGTCACCGCCGACCTGGCGCGGCTTACCGAGTGGTCTCCTGCCTATATCACGGCGCGAGCGGCTGGCGTGCTGGTGGGCATGCTGCGTCGTGGTTTCACAACGGTACGCGATGTGGGCGGAGCCGATTATGGACTGGCACAGGCCATTGAGGAGGGCTACCTGGAGGGGCCGCGCCTCGTCTTTGGCGGCAAAGCGCTCTCGCAGACGGGCGGGCATGGCGATTGGCGCAGCCCGGGCAGGCAGGCGTATGATCTCTGCTATTGCTGCCCCTCGCTGGGGGTGATCTGCGATGGAGTCGATGAGGTACGCCGGGCGGCCCGCGAGGAGATTCGACGTGGCGCCTCCCATATCAAACTCATGTTGAGTGGCGGAGTCGCTTCTCCGACGGATCGCGTGGATGCGGTCCAGTTCTCGCGGGAAGAGATTCGTGCCGCGGTTGAGGAAGCCGAGGCAGCGAACCTTTATGTCGCGGGACATGCCTATACCTCGCGAGCGATCAATCGGGGTCTGGAATGCGGCGTGCGCAGTATCGAGCATGGCAATCTGATGGACGAGAGCAGTCTGCCGCTCTTCCAGGAGCGCGGCGCCTTTTATGTGCCGACCCTGGTGACCTATTCGGCTCTGGCCGCTCGCGGGCGCGAATTTGGGTTGCCGGAACACAGCCATCGCAAAGTGTTCGATGTGCTGGATGCGGGTCTGCATGCGCTTGAACTGGCGCACCGGGCGCATATTCCGATTGTATATGGAACCGATTTACTGGGTGGTATGCATGACGAGCAACTCGGCGAATTCACGCTCCGCCGCCAGGTGCAGCCGCCGGCTGATATATTGCGCTCGGCGACGACGGTGGCCGCGCGCTTACTGCGCATGGAGGGACAGGTGGGTGTGGTAGCTCCTGGAGCTTTTGCTGATCTGCTCGTTGTCGATGGCGATCCCTTGCAAGATATTGGCGCGCTCACGGACCCGCAGCGCCGGCTCAAGCTGGTCATGGCGCGTGGTCGCCTGTGTGTCAATTCTATCGTGTAAACGTATTCATTGTATCCCGCATGAAAATCTTGTGCCGTTTATCCCACAGGCATGAGAGTGTCCAGCTGGCGTCCATTATCTCGCAGCTATGCAGTCCGATTAGCAGCTGCCTGCAACGCGTACATCCAGGCATGATGGCCTGCTTGCTGTCCTCAAACAAAAAGCCAACGGACGAAAAAGAGCACTTCCAGGCTTGTTGCCTGGCTGAATGCCTGACAATACTGGCCTGGAAGTGAGGCAAGTACACCGCTGATCTTGTCGGATCGCGGCTCTACTTGTGAGAGTGTAGAGCGTATCTCTTTGCGCAAAGCACGACGCGGTTCAACCAGAACGACCTGGAACTGGAAGCGCCTGTGTCGTAGATGCGCGCCGGGAACAGGCTCCACTACTGATACTGTAGCCGCACAGAAGGAGATGTAGTGTACTCCTTTGTTCGACAGGGAGGTGGTCTTGTTGTGAAGAAGACCGCCTCTTTTCTTTTGTTCTGAAACAGGGGGGAAAAAGCGGTAAGCTGCATCCATTTCTCCATCAGAAACTTGTCACAAACTGCCTGTAGCATCGATCTCTTCTATAGCTAGCTGGACTGAAAACTGGCGGGCCAATCTCAAATGGTGGTCAGCGCAGCGCAAATTGGGATAGCCCTGTGATGCTCTCTTTGCCGGGTGAAATAGTTCCGTGAGCAAAAGCAAGTATGTTCTTTTTAAAGCGATGTATCCAGAGCCAAAAAAATTACTATTAGAATCTGCCGGATGGGTATGATGAAGTAGCTCTAGTCAAGGAGGATGAACGATGAAACAATTGCTGAGAGTAACTGTGCTTGTATGTATGGTTGTCATTTTCCTCAGCGCCTGGTCCCTGCCAATCGTTGGCGCCAGCGGGATTGCCGCAAGGAATGGGCAGGCGAGTTCGAGGCCCGTTAGCCGCGATGCCGGTGACGGGAGTGGCGCGATTTCCCCCAACATCCGGCGAGGTATGGGCGGATTGTCCTCGGTAGCTGCGATCTCGGCTAACGATGCCTGGGCGGTAGGAGATGGCCTGGGCACGATGATCGAGCACTGGAATGGGACGAAGTGGAGCCTTGTCAAAAGCCCCAGCCCTGGAGGCTCATTCAATAACCTGTATGGCGTTGCGGCGAGTTCGACCAATGATGTCTGGGCCGTCGGGTCGTACAGCAACCAGGGGACGGACAAACCGTCTGAAACACTGATTGAACATTGGAACGGCAGCCAGTGGAGCGTCGTCTCTAGCCCCAGCCCGGGAGCCGCCATCAATATCCTCATGGGAGTAGCAGTGGTGTCGCCGACCAATATCTGGGCCGTGGGACTCTATTCTCCCGATGGTATAACCATTCTGACGCTGACCGAGCAGTGGAATGGGACGCAATGGAGCGTCGTTCCCAGTCCAAGCCCGAGTGGTTATGCGTTGCTGAATGGGGTTTCGGTCGTTTCGGCGAGTGATATGTGGGCGGTGGGATACTCGATTGGAAACAATGGGCAGCAGACGTTGATCGAGCAGTGGAATGGGAACCAGTGGAGTATCGTTTCCAGTCCTGATAGCGGTACGCAGAATAGCAGCGACCTGATAGGAACGACGGCCATATCCGCCAACAATGTCTGGGCGGTAGGCTACTATTCCAGCAACGGTGGCCCTGCCCAGACACTGATCGAGCAGTGGAATGGCAGCAGTTGGAATACCGTTCCCAGCCCGAACCCCGGTTCGGCGAATAACGAACTCTTTGGTGTGGCCGCCGCCTCTGCGAGCAACGTCTGGGCCGTGGGGAGCCAGGCAAATGGGACGAGCAATGGGCAGACGCTGATCGAGCACTGGAACGGGACGCAGTGGAGTGTTGTTCCCAGCCCGAGTGTGGGAAAAGGCTTCAACCAGCTATATGGTGTAGCAACAATCTCACCCAGTCAAGCCTGGGCGGTGGGATTCGCTTTCACGAATCATGGTGAAGAGCAGGCGCTCACCGAGCAGTGGAACGGTAGCCAGTGGAGCGTGGTCAAAAGTCCTGATCGGATTGGAAATGGCTCCCTTACCGGAGTGGCAGCCATCTCGGCGAGCGATATCTGGGCGGTCGGCTCAGATGCGCATGGGACGCTCACCGAACACTGGAATGGCACGAAATGGAGCGTGGTTCCCAGTCCGAATACAGGATTGGGCGCTGATCAACTCAATGGGGTAGCCGCTGCCTCTACCAACGATGTGTGGGCCGTAGGAGAATATCAATCCAACACGGGCTTCGAGACGTTGATCGAGCACTGGAATGGCACGAAGTGGAGCATTGTCAAAAGCGCCAATAGCGGGCAGTTCAACGACCTGGCGGCAGTAGCAGTGGTGTCTGCCAACGACATCTGGGCCGTGGGCAATAGCAACACGCAATCACAGACGCTGGTCGAACACTGGAATGGCAGCAGTTGGAGCGTTGTATCCAGCCCGAACCCGGGTCCGATCCTCAACTCCCTCAATGGAGTGTCGGCGGTTTCTAGCGGCGATGTGTGGGCCGTGGGCTACTCTATGAATAGCGGCGGTATCGAACAAACGCTGATCGAGCAGTGGAATGGCACACAATGGAGCGTGGTCTCCAGCCCCAGCCCCGGATCGTCTATCAATGTGCTGACAGCAGTAACGACGGTTTCGTCCAGCAATGTATGGGCGGTGGGCTTCCGTGACATTAATAGCGCCAACCAGGGGCTGATTGAACACTGGAATGGCGCGAAGTGGAGCGTCATCACTAGCCCTCAGGCCGGGTCGACGAGTTTCCTGTATGGCGTTGCGGCGAGTTCGGCCAATAATATGTGGGCCGTGGGCTACAGTAGCAGCGGAACGCTCACGGAGCAGTGGAATGGCACGAAGTGGAGTATCGTCACCAGCCCGAGTCCAGGGACAATAGGTAACGCCCTTTATGCGGTCACCGATGTCTCTGCCGGTGATGCCTGGGCGGTTGGCGGCTTTTCCAATAATGGTTATACCGGTGAGTCATTGGCCGAATACTGGAATGGGAGTACATGGAGCGTGATCGCCAGCCCGAATGTATGAATGCGCCCGGAGAGAACAGGGCAAGCCGCTGTCCCTACTGGACTGGCCAGGGTGCCAGGTAGGGACGAGGACAGCCTGGTGATTTTTAACGGTCAAAATCGGTAAGTATCAGCAGGTCGTGTCATTCTGAGTGAAGCGAAGAATCTCGGCAGGGATGGAGATTCTTCGCTTCGCTCAGAATGACAGGAACGGATTCTCCCATTTTGCTTAGAATGACAGGAACGGATTCCCCTATTTTGCTCAGAATGATATGAACGGATTCCCCATTCGATTGTCAAAAATCATCAGGGCGATTTAGTATGGTGAATTGGCCGGGGAGCCGGTTTCGGCAGGCAGATCGAGCAGCATCAGTAATGCTGCCCGCAGAAAGGGTTTGGCCCGCTGGAAGCGCGTCTTGGCCGTCGATTCGGTCATGTGTAACGTGCGTCCGATCTCTGGAAAGGTCATCTCGGCCCGGTAATACTGCCAGACCACCGAGCGATATTGGGCCGGGATCATGGCAATGGCGCGTTGAATGCAGTGTTGCAGATCATGCCGCTCGGCCAGGTCTTCTAAGGTG
>DASRBN010000007.1 GCA_035653615.1 Ktedonobacteraceae bacterium
GGCTTTCCAACTGCCCGATGCGTTGCTCTCGCTCTGCCGCTTGCTCACGCAGCCGCTGATTTTCTTCTTCCAGGCTCATCGCTCTACTTTACCGGCTTTTACGACGTTTGGCAAGTCCCAAGCGGACCTGGGCAGTTACCTGGAAACTACAAGTATAATGGGCAGTCTTTTCTTGCAGTTGACACCGGTGATGTTCAGACAACATACGAAGTCACAAACACTGGCTTATATGCACCCCCCTGTCCACCTACTGACTAATCTTTTCGTATAAGGGATAGAAACTGTCATCAAAGGCTCGAACATTGCTTTCGCAGGGAGTGCCTTGAAATGATAGATACTCCTCAAGAGGCGCTCAAGTCATATCTGCTACTGTCAAAACTTTGTTTGACATCAGCATTCCTCTTGAGGTAAACTTGTAAAGCAGATAATGCACAAGTTTACTCAAGAGGAATATATAAAGTCATCCCACAGAAAGGAAGCGAATCAATGCGTACAACGGACCCAAAGCAAGGCGTGATTAATACACTAACTGATTCTAATCCCTCGATGAAGAGAGAAGAAAGGGGGATGCTAGCTAAAACTGAAAGCATTGTCTTTTTAAAAGAGAAAAATTATCAAAATACATATGCTTATGTGGTGCGTTACACGAGTACCACGTATCAACAGTGGTACGATACAAGTTATGTCATACAAAATGCAGACGGCTCATTTACTATACAATCTGGAGCTTATTGTAAGGCAGAGGATAGTTCTCTTGCAAATAAAGACCTTCAAATGATACGTACATATCTACCGCAGATCAGAATATCAGCAGGTGGAGAAAAACCAGCAGTAGAGGCAATAGCTCAAAATGAGCCAATGAGCGAGAAGATAATACAGGAGACAATGGAAGACAATTTGGCAAAACATACGCTGAGAATTGGTAGCTCATCGATAAAGCGTGTGTTTCCAGAGAATGCGCCTAATTATCGCTTCCTGGTTGGCTACCTCACTGCGAATCGTCACGATGTTGCAAGCATTCGCATGATACCTCGTGTGGGATCTGTAGAAGAAGACGAGGTCGAGGAAAATATAGTCTTATTTCTTAGCCAATTTTCCCCTCCCATAACCTTTGAGTTTTATGGTCCTTCACACACTTTGATTGCTACTCAGATCTGGAATATATAGCTGGAGATAAGCTCTATAGCCTCGTATTAACCGCGATAAATGGCTCTTACATATGTGCTGTAAGAGCCATTTATCGTACCTATCCAGGATAAAACTATCCAAATAACTTCCACAAGTATGTTACAATAGCACAGGTATCTTTCGTATAGAAGAGAGGCAAGAGTTTAGGATACCTGTTACCAATACGCCTACCTTTCGGGACGAAGGCATCTATTGCATGGAGAGAGGATGTTCTGCATGGTTGATCGCGTAGGACAACAGCCAGGCAATACGCTTTTCACCTATCGAGGTCACACCGCCACCGTTTTTGATGCTCAATGGTCCTCAGACGATACACTCATCGCATCTGGAGGCACCGATAAAACCGTTCAGGTATGGTACACATCCTGACGAGATTTACCCTTTTGCCTGTGCTACCTCGCGCTGTTCTCCTGCCTGCTTTTCCTGACCGCTTTTTTTGGAGTCCAGGTACCACTTCACTCCCTCGGACACGCCGCGAATCACGTCGAACTGAGGCTCATATCCCAGCTCGCGGCGCGCCTTCTCAATCGAGAACTCCTGGTTGCCGCCGAGCAGCGTTATACCATAGGTAGTAACA
The DNA here is from genome assembly GCA_035653615.1 of Ktedonobacteraceae bacterium. Lineage (NCBI taxonomy): Bacteria > Bacillati > Chloroflexota > Ktedonobacteria > Ktedonobacterales > Ktedonobacteraceae > Ktedonobacteraceae bacterium. The sequence continues at coordinate 1,766 of DASRBN010000007.1, forward strand.
GGTGGTGGTGCTGATTTACGTCGTCCCAGCGCCTGCCAGGTCAATTCGGCAGCGCGCCCGGCACCATACAAAGCCAAGTAGGGAACATGTCGAGAGACAGGAGGCACCTGCAAGAAATCCGCGATAGTATTCAAGTATTCGGCCTGCGTCACGCGCCGGTCATCGGCGATGGTATATGCCTGCCCAATCGCCTCGTTACCGGCATCACCTGCCTTGATCAGCCCCTGGGCCACATCGCGCACATAGACCACCGGCACAATATTTTTGCCAGAGCCGATGATGAAGCCCTTACCAGATTCAACCAGCGCGACGAAGCGCCCAAAGCTGGCCATATCGCGCGGCCCATAAATCCAGGCGGGGCGCACAATCACGACCGGAGCGCCACGATCCCTGACCAGGTTGCCGATCAATTTCTCGCCCGCGATCTTGGTGCGACTATACGGGTTGTCTTCGGCACGAAATGGATAGTTCTCGGTAACGATACCATGCAGGTGATGACCATAGACGGTGATCGAACTCGTATGCACTATACGCTGGACCCCGGCATCCATCGCAGCGTTTATTAGATCTGCCAGCCCGCGTACATTGATGGCCTGATACACATCCTCTAATCCCCACGGTCCCGTTTTTGCCGCGACATTGTATACTCGCTGCATCCCCTGCACCGCGCGCTTCAATGTTTCCGGTTCCGTCAAATCACCGTAGACGACCTCGACGCCCTCCAGTGCGCGCAACCGCGCCGAGTCCTCAACCGGTCGCACCATAGCGCGCACCTCGTCCCCGCGCTCCAACAGCATATCAACGAGATGGCCGCCTAAAAAGCCGGCCGCCCCTGTTACTAATACTTTCACCTGTATAAATCTCCTTTATTGCCTCGTATTGCCATGTTGCTATATTCTTAACGCGAGTATAACAACACAGCAAAACGTTGGCAAGAAAGATGAGAAGGTTGGATATCAGACAATCCTGCACGTGGCAGTTCTGTGCGCCTACTTTAGGGAACCGCGGTTGTAGACCGCGCGCGCCCAGAAGTAGCCAACCAGGATCAGGGCAATACACCATACAAGGGCGAGGATAACTCTACTGCCGTCGATTGGTGTCCCTAACAGCAGCCCGCGTACCGTGTCGATGACGGGCGAGAAGGGCTGATACTCTGAGAACCAGCGTATGCCGGCTGGCATAGAATCCGGGCGGACAAATGCGCTGCTGGTGAACGCGAGTAACTGGAATATGAGAGCAAGGCTGTTCGCTCCCGCGGGTGTTTTGCCAACCAGGCCGAATGCCACCCCCATCCACGTCACTCCAAGGATAAGCAGCACGATGAGGCCAGGTGCCGCGAGCCAGGCAAGCGGACCGCCAGTAGGCCGGAAGCCAATGAGCAGGGCAATGAGCGTAATGAGGACGATACTGATCATCGTTCGGATCAGGCTACCGATGACCTGCCCGACCAGCACCGAGGAGCGGGAGATCGCCATAGTGCGGAAGCGCGTAATAATGCCCTCGCTCACGTCCATGCACAGGTTAAGCGCAGTCGTAGCGCACCCACTGCCTACAGTCATGATGATAATCCCCGGTGTGACATAGTCGATATAGGAACCGATACCACCGCCTATCGCACCGCCAAAGAAGTAGACGAATAGCAACATCATGATAACCGGTACGAATATGCCACTGAGTGTAATTGAGAAGCGACGCAGCGAATGGCGAATATCACGCCGCAGCATGGTCGCCGAATCGTGCAGGGTAAGGGAAAGCGTATTCATCGTACATAGCCTTTCTGTGCGTCGGAGCGGTCGGTAAGGGCAAAGAAGACATCATCGAGGTCGGGCGTGTGAATTGTTACCCCCTCGACTTCAATAGCTTCGCGGTCGAGCCGGTCAAGTACGCCCTTCAATGATCGAATACTGCCGTCGGTCGGAATCTGGAGCGCGAGTTCGTTCTCATCGCGCACGCCATCGCCCAGGGTGTGGGCAGCCTGTTCCAGCTCGTTTACATCTGCGAACTGCAGGCGAATATGGCCGCCAGGAATTCGGCGCTTCAACTCGTCGGGAGTTCCCTCGGCCACCAGCTTCCCCTGATCGAGTACCGCGATGCGGTCGGCGAGTTGATCCGCCTCTTCCAGGTACTGCGTGGTGAGCAGGATCGTAATGCCCTCGGCCACGAGGTCGCGAATGATCTGCCACATGGTATGGCGGCTGCGTGGGTCAAGGCCCGTCGTTGGCTCGTCGAGGAAGATGACGCGCGGGTTGCCAACCAGTGTCATTGCCAGGTCAAGCCTGCGACGCATGCCGCCGGAATAGGTGGCAGGGGTCTTTTTGGCCGCGTCGACCAGGTCGAAGCGTTCCAGTAATGCGCCCGCGCGCTTCCGGCCTTCAGCCCGGTTCAGGTGGTGCAGGTCTGCCATCAATAACAGGTTCTCCTCGCCGGTAAGCAGGTTATCTACCGCCGAGAACTGGCCGGTGACGCCGATAGTGGCACGTACCGCGTCAGGCTCTCGCAGCGGGTCATGTCCGGCAACCCGCACTACGCCACTATCGGCACGGAGAAGCGTTGAGAGAATTTGAACGGTCGTGGTCTTGCCAGCGCCATTGGGTCCGAGCAGCGCGAAGATGGTCCCCTCGGCCACGGAGAGATCAATGCCATCAAGCACCACATGATCGCCGAACGATTTGCGCAAACCACGTGTCTCAATCATCATGGCATATGTTACCTTTCTGTGTTATAATAATTTTACTGAGTCATTAAATGAAATATCAGAAATTTATCTTAGTAATTAAGACAAATATATCTTACCCGAAGGAATAAAAAATGTCAAGTGGTTCTGAAGAAAAACGCATGCAATTACTGGGAGAACTTGCGCGCGAACTCCGGCAGTTCACCGGACTGGGAGCATCCTTCTTCCGTGCGGCGGCGGCCCGCATCGGGATAACCGTCACGGATATGCAGGTGATTGATGTTCTTCATCTTACCGGCCCCATGACTGCCGGTCAGCTCGCCGATCTCGCGGGCCTGACCACCGGGGCGATCACCGGGATGCTCAACCGGTTGGAGGAGGCCGGGCTTGTGCGTCGTGAGCGCGATCCCAACGATGGTCGCAGAGTGATTGTCCGGCTCGTTCCCGACAAGGACGAAATGCAGAAGATTGACGCCATCTTCGACTCCCTCGGAGATGCGTGGGATGACATGGCATCGCGCTACAACGAAGAACAGCTTGCTTTTCTGCTAGAATTTCTGAGAGGCAGCAATACGCTGACCAGAAAGGAGATTGTCCGCTTGCGAGAGACGCCGCCGGGCAGTCATGAGGGAGTCTTCTCCGCGCCTCTTGGAGATCTGACGAGAGGCCGGCTCGTTGTCTCATCCGGGGTCTCTCGACTGACCTTGCGTACCGGCGAAGCGATATCCGAACTCTATCAAGCTCGTTTCGAGGGAACACCACCAGGCGTCACGGTCAAAGATGGGGTGGTCACAGTTCGCTATCCACGACGTCTGTGGATGCTGGGCGCTGAGCAACGTGCCGCCGAGATCACACTCAACGCGACTATCCCCTGGTGGATCGTCATTCAGGGTGGAACTTCGGTAGTCGAAGCCAATCTTGATGGTCTCCATCTCGCAGGGCTGGAGATCACGGGTGGACTCAGTATGATTCACCTGGAACTTCCTGATCCATCAGGAGTAGTACCCGTACGGATCAGCGGAGGAGCATCGACGATTTTCGTTCGGCGTCCCGAAGGCACCGCCGCCCGCGCGCACCTCAAGGGCTGGGTTTCCACATTTGACTTCGATGACCAGCATCTCAGCGACCTGGGCAACAACGTCTGGTTACAGAGTCCCGGCTTTGATCCGGCAGCTTCCTTTTATGATATCGAAGTTGCCAGTTCCGCCAGTACGGTAACAATTACCTCTGGTTGAGGAAATATGCTACGAAACCGGCACCTCGCCCTCCTCCACCACAACAGCCTTTCGCTTCCCCACGCGAGCAGCCATAGCAAACAGCAGCAATACAGGCGAAAGGATAATCCCAACGGCAGTCAGCGCGGCCCGCAGCGATACTGCCGTACCGATATAGCCGACCGGTGGGCCGCCCACGACCTGCCCCAGCGCATCCATCTGGCTCCACATCGAAATAACCGTCGCGCGCACTTTTGCATCGACGTTCAATGTGAGCCAGGTCGTGAAAATTGGCTGGTTCACGCGACGAAAAACACCCGCAGCCCAATACGCCAACACCGCGAGAAAGAAATTTCCGGATAGCCCAAATACGAACAGGCTTGCTACCCATAACGCATTGATCACAAATAACGCACGTACCAGAATGCGCTGGTTACTGGTATTGACCCGCCGCCGCACAACTTCTGATGCCGCCAGCGTCAAAAGCGTCCCACCGACAGACAGGATACCGAACCAGACCACCGGCTTCAACTGACCAAGGGCAGGAAAGGTGAAATCGGCCAGAAAATGCGCCGATGACAGCCGGTCAAACCCCTCGCTGGATAGTCCATAAAATAGACTGATCATGAGAATAATGATCAGGATGGTACTGCCGCGAACAACACGCATCCCATTGCGGAAAGTGCCGGCCATTTCACGCCAGGAGTGAGGCTCATCACGTGGAACGCGCTGAAAACCATCTTCCGGCATGAACAGCAGCAGGAAACCGGCCAGCACTATATTCATTGCGCCGCCAAAAACAACCGGCAGATTAAGGCGGATACTGCCCAGAGCAACACTGAGCGCGGCACCGAGCAACCCGCCAATCAAACCAATCTGGGTGCTGCGCATGAAGACATGCCCTACTCTTTCCTCGCCCACTTCGCCGCTAATCCAGGCCTGTTCCGCGCCATCCATGAAGGTGGCGCCAATGCCAAACAGCGCCTGCGCAGCCATAATTACCGCGAAATTGGGAAAAGAACCCTCGATGACGAAAGCGGCGCCGAGCAAGAATAGACCGAATATTACCGACAGGCGACGGCTAAAAACATCGGCAAGAATGCCGGTAGGAACCTGGCATAGAAAAGCGACGGTTTCCAATGCCGTTCCTACCAGCACCAGTTGCAGTGGGTTGAGCTTCGCGATCTCGATCTGGTACACAAGGTTAATGGTGGTAATCGTCGCAAAGAAGAGTGAGTAAGCGCCAGAGAGTATCAGGTACACTCTATAGGCGCTAAACCATCGCTTTTGCACAAGCATAGCTTATCCTTTCACAACGATTACCGGCTTCAACCTCGCCACCAGTTTCGCCAGGCCTGCGTTATGCACCACATTCACGACCTTTTGCGCGTCCTTATAAGCCTGGGGAGCCTCCTCGGTCAGCAAGTTCTTGCTATGCACGCGAATCGTGATATCTCTAGCCGCCAGCTGATTGAGCAGGTCGCGCGGGCTGAGCGACTTTTTCGCAGCCGTGCGGCTCTGCCTGCGCCCCGCGCCATGACAGCACGTACCAAACGTCTGCTCAATCGAACCCTGCGCGCCAACCAGTACAAACGAGTAACGGCCCATGTCGCCCGGAATGAGTACCGGCTGGCCTATCGCCTGGTACTTTTCCGGCACGGCAGGATGATGCGCCGGAAATGCGCGTGTCGCCCCCTTACGATGCACGCAGACCCGCTGCACCTGTTCATCCACCTCGTATTCTTCCATCTTGGCGATGTTGTGACAGACGTCGTAGACCAGCGGCATATCCTTGGGACGCGCTCGCCTTCCAAACACGCTGGCAAACGCCTGTCGCACCCCATGCATCAACAACTGCCGGTTCGCCCAGGCAAAGTTCGCGCCGCATGCCATCGCCGACAGGTATGCCTTTCCCGCGTTCGACTGCAAAGGCAAACATGCCAGCTGCCGGTCTACCAGGTGAAAGCCATAATCCTGCTGCTTCGACTCCGCCAGCCGCACATAATCTTCCGCGATCTGATGCCCGAACCCACGCGAGCCGCAGTGAATGGTGACAACAATCTGACCCAACTGGCCAATACCCATCACTTCGGCGGCCTGCGCGTCGTAGATGTGATCGACTACCTGCACCTCACAGAAATGATTCCCTGAACCCAGGCTGCCAAGTTGCTTCAAACCACGCTGCACTGCCGTATTCGAAACGTTGCCGGGATCAGCGCCTGCCAGGCATCCATGCTCCTCGGTAACATCCAGGTCATCTGGAAAACCATAGCCCTCTTCGATAGCCCAGCCTGAGCCGCGCTCCATCACGGCCCGCATCTCGCCGGTAGTCAGCTGACGCATTCCTGCACCCCCAACACCCGACGGCAGGTTATTGTACAGTTCGTCTGCCAGCTTATCGACTTTGCCACGCACCTGGTCCCTCAACAGGTCGGTCGCCAGCATGCGCACACCGCAGTTGATGTCAAAGCCGATACCGCCGGGAGAGACGACACCATAATCAGCATGCGTCGCTGCCACGCCGCCAACCGGAAAACCGTAGCCCCAGTGAATGTCCGGCATCGCCAGCGAGTGACCGACAATGCCAGGCAAAGTCGCTACATTCGCGACCTGGTGCAGTGCGTTATCCTCAAGAATCTGCCCTATCAGTTCGTCATCGGCATAGACCATCCCCGGCACGCGCATCTCCTCGTTGTACCGCTGCGGAATGCGCCAGCGATAAGGGTCTACCCGTTCTAACGGTATTTTCTCCAAAGACTTGCCCATACTGCTCCTACTTTCAAACTTGCCGAAGGCAAAACATCCACCCGCTTATAATTCACATTGGATACACGACAGGATACAACCATAGATACATTCACGCAATATTCTATGGCTATAAGAAAACAAACATCAAACTGGGCAGGTTTCTGATTACCCTCTGACATACTAATGAAAAGGCTTAAATGTCGAAGATGATGTGAGCTGTGTAACCATCATCCGTTTGTTCTACGGCAGCCTCATGCCACGTCACAGCTTTAATGGCGCTGCTGAGGTCATGGCGCTGCGCATCATAGGGTTCGCCGGAGGCTCGTGCTTGCAAGTGAGTTTCTGTGAGGGCGTCGATTTGAAATTGGCGAAAGAGAAGGTATTCGGTATCGAACAGGAAGATCAGTTCGTTTAGCCAGGCAATCAGCAGTGAGATAGTATCGTGACCATCCACGACAATCTCGCGACTCACCCGCGCCTGCACCTGTTCGGGGACGACCATCAAACTTTCCATGCCCTGTGCGGCATGGATGAACAGTTCCGGCAGGGTCGCGCCATAGGCATTCAGACCGATATCTGCCGTATGCTCGAATACCTCATAAGGCGAACGCGCCATTACACGCGCTCACTCAGCACAGCTCCCACAAACCCGCGCGTACTTCTTCGATTGCTTTGCATAGCTGTACCCTTCCTTTCCTTACGAGGCATCTTTACCTTGTTGACAGGATACCAGAGAGTTTGTGATTTGTCAATATGTTTTTTAACGCAATTATCCCAACTTTATGGTATACTCTTATCTCGGCAAGCATAAAAACACAGCGAAATATCTAATAACACACAAAAGTACACTACTGCCGAGGAGATTTTCTCTATGTCTCAGCTTTTCAGGCATCCTCGTTTGACTAGCATCGCCCTCATTGTAACCCCCTCACTTCTCCTATTACTCGTCTTTGCTGCCGTCCATACGCTCCCTTTTCTTCATCAGCAGCAACTGACGTATGCCTTGCCACCACCCTTGCCGAATGATCTGAGACCGCCATTTCAACTCAGCAGCGACCTGTATAGCAATAAAACCAGCCAGCACCAGACCGAGGTCGAGCCTGGCACCTTCTCTTATGGTTCAACCATCGTGACCGCTTTCCAGGTTGGACGCTTCAGTGATGGGGGTAGCTCCAATATTGGCTGGGCCACGTCCACCGATGGCGGAAATACCTGGAAGAACGGTTTTTTACCCGGCACCACGCAATTTGCAGGTGGGCCTTTTACCCGTGTCAGCGATCCCTCGGTTGCCTATGATGCCGCTTACAAAACATGGATCATCTCTTCCCTCGCTGTAACAGGTAGTGGAGCTAGCCTGGCCAGCCCTGCCGTGATCGTCAATCTCTCAACCGATGGTGGATTAAGCTGGAGCAAGCCCATTGATGTCGTGAATGGTGGCAGTACCTACTATGACAAGGATTGGATCACTTGCGATAGTACTGCTACCAGCAAGTTCTATGGTCATTGCTACATCGAGTGGGACGATGACAACAAAGGCGGATTGATCGAAATGAGTACCTCTACGAATGGTGGACGTAGTTGGGAAACGCCTATAACTACAGATAATAAGGCGCATGGTTTGGGCGGCCAGCCCCTTGTGCAGCCGAATGGAACCGTGATTGTTCCCATCAGCGGTTACGATACTTCTCGCATACTCTCCTTCATCTCCACAGATGGCGGCGCGAGCTGGAGCAAGACTAGCGTCGTGGCTAAAATCACCGGCAGCGTCCTGCCGACAGCTGCTATGGATGGTTCAGGCAAAGTGTACCTGGTATGGGTGGATTGCCAGTTTGAGGCAAATTGCAAGCCGGGCGGCGCATCTGATGAAAGCGCGGATAGGTCTGAGAATGATAACTCAGACACAAGTTTGAGCGGCAGCGAAGACGACCTCGTCATGTCAACTTCGACGGATGGCATCCACTGGTCGCCTGTCCAACTTATTCCCATCGATTCCCGCGGCAGCGGGATAGATCACCTGGTACCCGGACTTGGAGTCGATAAGAACACATCCGGCAATAACGCGCATCTCGCGCTCGCCTTCTATTATCATTCGACCACCTGTGATACTGGCAATTGCCAGTTCTATGCAGGTTTTGTCTCCTCAGACGACGGTGGCAATCATTGGACGAAGAAAATTCAGCTTGCCAGGCCAATGAATTTATCCTGGCTACCGCAGGGCAGAAACAAGGTCGGAGATTATATCTCGACCTCATTTGTGGATGGCAACGCTTTCCCCGTTTTCTCGATAGCCTTCGCACCATCGAATGGACATCTGAGCGAGGCGATGTATACGATAACGGGGGGATTAGAAGTGTAACGAGAACCCCACCAGAGGGCGACCACAAGAGTGCGCCCCTACTGATTCCTCGACTGTGCCCAGAACTCCAACAAATCGCTCTTGGTAACGATACCCTCTAGCAATCCATTGTTCATCACGGCGACTGCCGATTGGCCTGCGCTAAAGAGCGTATAGGCCTCCTGAGCAAGCGCGTCACCGGGCAATTCTGGGAATGGAGGGCCTTGCAGGTCGCGCACGACCATCGCCGCCAATGGTTCGCCGCTGGCGAGGTGGCGCAGTAGCAGATTTTCGGTCAGGCTACCGACCATGCGCCCATTTTCTATTACCGGCGTCTGGCTGATCCCGTAGCGACGCAGCAGTTCAACGGCATCGGCAATCGAATCTGTGGGATGAACACTGACCACCAGTGGCATCGTTTGCGAATGGGTGCGGCGATATGTCAGCACATCGCGCAGCGTCGGCTCTTCAGTCTCAGCCGGCATCAGCATATTGTTTTCGCGCATCCACGTATCGTTGAACTGCTTACTCAAGTAGCCGCGCCCGGTATCGGGTAACAAGACGACAACCACATCGTTTGATGTCAGGCGACGCGCATAGACGAGGGCGGCGGCCAATGCCGTACCTGCCGACCCACCCGTCAGGATGCCCTCTTCACGCGCCAGCCTGCGCGCCCAGTAGAACGAGGTGCGATCATCGATGCGAATAACCTCATCAACCAGCGTTGGATCGTAGTTCTTCGGGAAAAGCTCCATGCCGATGCCCTCGACCTTGTATGGCCCAGGGGTGTCACCGGAATATACCGAACCTGGGGGATCAGCACCAATGACCTTCACATTCGGATTCTGCTCTTTGAGATAGCGAGATGTGCCTGAGATAGTACCACCTGTGCCGATGCCCGCCACAAAGGCGCTGATACGTCCGGCGGTATCGTGCCAGATTTCGGGGCCTGTCGTGGCATAATGGGTCGCGGGATTCGCCGGATTGGCGTATTGATCTGGACAACAGGCGCCCGGAATCTCGTCGGCCAACCGGTGCGCTACATTCTTGTAATGCTCTGGAGAATCGTGCGTGACGCTGCTGGGGCAAATCACCACCTCGGCTCCGTAGGCACGCAACAGGCTGCGCTTCTCCTCGCTGACTTTATCGGTCATCACGAAAATACAGTGATATCCTTTAATAGCCGCGGCGATGGCCAGTCCATGACCTGTGTTGCCGCTCGTCGGCTCAACGATTGTGCCGCCCGGGCGCAGTAATCCACGCTTTTCACAGTACTCGATCATAGCCGGTCCAATGCGATCTTTGACACTGCCACCCGGATTGAACATTTCCATTTTTGCCAGCACAATCGGCTCTACATCGCTGGCAACTCGATGCAGCCGCACCAGCGGCGTTTCGCCTATCAGATCAAGAACCGAATCATAATAATGCATCTCTCCCATCGGAGCATCTATTTGTTTGTCCATTACGCAATACCCTCTCACAGCTTTTTCGCGGTGCTCGGCCACATTGCCGGCCCCCACTTCGACGGACATAGTATAACACATATGCATGATAGGAAAAGAGGGCAGCGACCGGTTGAGCTATTTCGTCCCAAGCTGAACGCGAATTTGATTGGCCGAAACTGGGAGATGATCAGTCCCAAAGGGCAATTGAATCTGAACTGAGATTACTCCTGGCTGCGAAGATAGATATACCGTGGCCTGAGCAGGCGTCAACCCCTTGATCTCTTGACGCCAGGTATCGACTTGCTGGTTCGTGATGTTATAAATCCACAGGCCATGCACAGTTACACTCAAATACAGCATATCGTTCTGTGCCTGCTGCACGCCGATTGGTCCAACGAATGAAATCGAACCTTTTGATAAGTGATAATCCTTGCCAGGGTCCTGCGCCGCCTGTTTACTCAACAATTGTTCCGCGATCTGATCAGCTATATTCACGTTATATACCAGAGCCGTCGCCGCAATACTGACCTGTACCGTTACCTGGTTTGCCTGCGCTCCGACCGGATTATCCGCTACTGCCTTTGTAGTAAAAGAGGGTTGCCCGGCTTCCTGATCCCCGGCAGCCAGCTGGCTCTGAAGCTGTTTCATCGCCTGTTGCCGGAGTTGCCCGCTTAAAGCATTCGTCACACCATCAATATCCGCCTGCGTCACTATGTGTACCTGCTGTGAGTCCGTCCCACCCTCAAAAGGCGCGGGATTGCTCACCGTTACCTGGCCGTTGCAGCAATTCGTATTGAGCGCGCCTGCCTGGATATTTCCGGCAGCACCCGCCTGGACGGCCTGACCAGGGGCCGTAGCCGTGCCATCCTGTCCATTATGGCGTCCCGGCACGTTTACCGACTGCGTCACCATGATTTGTACGCCTGAACTGGCCGTAAAAGTCGTTCCCTGGGTCACAAACACATCTGTATGGCTGCTATTATCGAACAAGATCGTGCCACTTCCGCGCGTCCCAGGAAGCGTTTTCTCACCCGTGGTCTGGACGGTACGACTATCCGTACTCGTGGCCTGTACGATATGGTCAGGAATCACGCGTGTCGCAGCGTCCGGCTGCTGCGTGTGAGGAGAAGCCGTCAAAATGAACGTATTTTGCAACGTCTTGCTTTGAAGCGTGACTAAAATGGTTGCATCTGGTGAGGCGCTCTGAATCGGTACCGCCGCCGGAATCAGGCTGAAACCAAATACCCGCGGTATGACCAGTACAAGTAAAAGCAGCGCAGGAACCAGCGTTGCGGCCGTTACCGTGAGCGCGAAACGTCTCTTCCTCACCTTCATAGAAGCTCTGGCACGCTGACCGATTTGTTGCATTCCCCTTGAAATAGGTCGGACCAGGCGCCTGGGCTGGGGACGCTGCACAGGAACGGGTGCAGGGGGTGGCATTTGTTGCGGCTCCGGTTCAACCAGCGGCACTGAGACATGGCGTTGAAGCGGGGGAGCAATATCTTCAAAAGGCTGGTCATCCTCATCAATGGTCGCAACAGGTTCTTTTAGGGATGCCAGGAAAGCCTCTCGCAACTCGGCCACACTGCTATAGCGCGCCTCCGGCCTCTTGGCCATGGCGGTCTGCACTACCTCACCCAGTTCAAAAGGGATCGAAGCGTCAAGATCGCACGGTGAAGGTACAGGCGCGTACAGGTGCATTTTGATGACCTTCACCTCATCCGGGTCGTTATAGGGCAGTTCTCCTACCAGCATCTGATACAGCAAGACACCCAGCGCATAGATATCGGTTGAAGTCGTAACGATGCCGCGTGTCTGCTCAGGAGCCATATAGTGGGGAGTGCCGGGCACTTGCTCGAGGGGAATTGGCCTGCCCTGTTGCTCCATTTCCGCTTGCTGCGATGTGCGCACCAGGCCGAAATCCGCCAGGTAGACATATGGAGGCCCACTGCGGCGCAAGTCTAGCAGGACGTTCGAAGATTTGATATCGCGGTGAATCAGTCCCTCGTCGTGCGCATACTCTACAGCATCCAATAGTTGCAGGAAAATGGCCGCGACCTCATTCAAATCGGGCAGCGCGTGGCGCAGGTAGCTCGTGAGCGTTCCGCCCTCGATAAACGGCATGACAAGATACAGGAGGCCCCGTTCATCACCAAACTCGATCAGGGGCAGGATATGAGGATGATGCAGCTGCGCGATGGTCTGCGCCTCGCGCGCAAAGCGACGGCGCATCTCGCGATCAGATGCATAGTTGCCAAGAATGACCTTGATAGCAACGCGCCGTCCAAAGGCCGTGCGCTGCCTACCCTCGTAGACAGCGCCCATCCCGCCTACTCGAATGCGCCGGACCACATCATAATTTCCGAGTTGCCTGCCTTCCAGAGCGAGCATCGCCAGCCTGTATCCTTTCCTAGCTGCCACCCAACCCCGGCTCAGAGGTGGGTGTAGGAGTCGGCGTTGGCGGTGTCTGTGTTGCCGGTGTTGTGCCTGTCGGAATTGGCGGCGTGGTCGTCGGAGTACCCGCTGGCAATCCCGGCACCGTATTGATCACAATCGTGATATTGGCAGGATCAGTGGGCAGGCTATTGCCGCTCGAAAGCGTGATCTGCACATCGCTTATCCCTGGCTGCTGCAACAGTAACGTTTTAGCCTCAGCTTCACTCTTGCCCGCGATCAGCTTCGCCAGGTTCTGCTTCGTGGCATCGCTGAACTGGTAGACCCAGATGCCCTCCGCGCTCACATCCAGGGAGACGGTCCCCTGCTTATCGATGATGCTGGCCGATGTAATCTGCGTCACCACATTATCATTCAGCAGCATATAATTGCTGCCCAGATTCTTCTGTGCCTCGGCCTTGAGCAACCCTGCCGCCAGCGTCTTCGCCCCCGCCTGATCGTACACCTCTCCACTACAGGTCGCCGTCACACTCACCGTCACGCTCGTTGCTCTATCCCCCGCCTTATGATTAGAGATGACATTGGTGGAACATTGCGCCGGATTGACCAGCTTCTCGTTGCTCTTAATCTGGGCCTGCAACGCCTTCTGCGCGCTTTTGGTTTGCGACGTTTTCAGGGGAGCAGCCGCCCCATCGATATCGCTTTGCTGTACGGCGGTGTAGGTGGAGGCATTCTGGCCACCACTAAATGCTCCTCTATTTTGCACAGTCACACCACTAATACAACATGTTCCATTGACATCAAAAGCATTAATATTACCACTAACACCTGCCTGTACTGCCCGTGCAGATACAGTGACCGAACCTTCAGTTGGGGGATTGGCTGCTGGTATGACAGCCAACTGGGTGTTCTCCACTTGCACACCATCCGCCCCTCTCAAAACCGTACCTACAGCGACTGTCTGCGAATAAGTCAAAGCGTTAAAAAATGTCAAAGTTCCTGTGGCAAATGTAGCCGGAATTTGTCCCTTGCCGGTAGCCGGGACCGTATTTGATTGCGAAGGAGTGGTATACAAGAGCTGGCGGGCCTGCACCTGGTGTTTGGAAGCAACGGGCGTCCCCGTTACTGCCGTGAGAACAAAGGCATCCTTCACATCTTTACTAACTGGAGTAATCGCTACTTTCGCGGTCGGTGACGTACCGGGGATGACATTTGAAAGCCGCCCGATCCCGCCCGGAGCGGCAAAGGCTATGCCCGCCACCAGCAAGAGGGTGAGTAAAATAAGCAGCACAACCAGCAACGTCCGGCTTGTACGCCGGCGAGAAGCCCCTCCACCTCCGCCAGGACCTCCAGCATTTCCTCTTGTTGGCGGAGGTGTACCGCCAGTACCTGGGGCCTGAGTCGCCAGTGCCGCACCCGCGCCTGCTCCTGCCGCACCGGCAGCTATCGCAGCATTTTTCCCGGTATTGCGGCGCTTTTTGGGCGGAACGGCCGGTGGTGTATTTGACTGTGGAACTGGAACCGGCGCTACCGCGGCGGGCAATTTTCCCGTCGTCTTTGCACGATTTTGCGGCGATGGAAATACAATTATTCCCGGCCCTCCACCACTCTGAGAATCGTTGAGAGGCTTCGTTTCCGCTTCATCTTGCGCAGGAGTACCGGCGGGCTGGGAGCTAGTATCGGGTGGCGACTGTCCAGGCGCAGGTGGAAGCAAATCTGCTTCATCGTCGGGATGAGGGGAAGCATTCGCTCCATTATGAGCAGCAAGGGCAGCAATTCCTGCACCGGCAGCCAGTCCCAATCCTGCTGCGCCTATAGCTGCCCCATTTACACCCTCCGGCTCATGCTGTTGCTGATCAGGCGAGTTTTCTTCCACCTGATTGACCGGGCTGGACGATGGAGTGACGCGTTCTTCTGGAACAGGCAGAGGAATGGGCGGGGGCGAGCCCGGTAAAGGTGCGGTCGGTCCACTTTCAACAGCTGCCCTGGAAATCACCCCCGTGCCGTTAGCCGGCTTGGGCCTGCGTCCAAATAAACCTCTGCGAATGGGCCCGGTAGATGGACTCTCATCACGTAATGATTGCACAAATGATTCTGGAGAAGAATACACGGGAAAACGGCGCTGTCGTGCGAACTCAGCAGGACCAGGGCCGGGAGGGGCCACAAACACGATCTGCGTCTTCAGGCCGCGGCGCATATTCTTCAGCCCCTCAAAATCCACCGGGCGTTGAAAGGCCTTGTTATGCTCGGGCAATATGACAGCTACCTGCTTACGGCCAAGCTTATCCTGGGTTAGAATGGCGGCCAGCACACTCTGTCTATCATCATTGGGGGCCACGTATATAACGCCAATTTCGGAGCTACGCGGGTCGTTCGCCCCCAGAAGATCCGCTCCATCGCCTTGTCTCATCGCTATACTTCCTCTTTAATCCCTAAATTTGGCGTATTTTCGCTACTTAAGACATTTTACACTATCTGAACGAAATGGCAAGGGGGCGTTTAAGGCCAGTCAATGCAAATAAACGGATTTTGCAGCAATTTCGGTGTTTGCGGCGGTTAGCTGCCACTTGATCCTGGTTCAGGTGAAGATGAAAAGGTAGTCATAGTAAGGGCGACCACGAGGGTCGCCCTCAAAATCTCTCTCCTGACTCTCTTCAACTACTCCCTCATAGACCTACTTTGGCCCCGCATTCCTCACTTCATCGCTGGGCAGTATGAACTGCTGGAAATTCTTTTTGAAGCGCTCGGCCAGGTTGCGCACCTGCGCGTCATATGCCTCTTTATCTGCCCAGGTATTGCGCGGATTGAGGACTTCGTCCGGCACACCTGGACATGAGGCCGGGAAGCTCAACCCAAACACGGGATCAGTCTCCATCTCCACGTTGTCCACCTCGCCACCGATGGCCGCCCTCACCATCGCTCGTGTATAGTTGATGTTGATACGCTCGCCAACGCCATAAGGCCCGCCAGTCCAACCGGTATTGATCAGGTAGCAGCGTACATTATGCTTCTCGATACGCTCCCTTAGCAGATTTGCATACTCGCCAGGACGCAGCGGCAAGAAAGCGGCCCCGAAGCATGGACTGAACGTCGCCTCCGGCGTCGTCACACCGGCCTCGGTTCCTGCCAGCTTGCTCGTATAGCCCGACAGGAAGTAGTACATTGCCTGGACCGTCGTCAGTTTGGAGATCGGAGGCAGCACCCCAAAAGAATCGGCGGTCAGGAAAATCACCGCCTGGGGATGCCCGCCCATACCCGACTCGACCACACCCTCGATGAAGTCGATAGGATAAGCCGCCCGCGTATTCTCCGTCAAAGAATCATCGGCATAATCCGGTTCGCGCGTCTTCTCTTTCAGTACGACATTCTCATACACCGCGCCAAAACGGATCGCATTCCAGATTTGTGGCTCATACTTCTGTGAGAGATTAATGCACTTGGCGTAACATCCACCCTCGAAGTTGAAGACGCCATTGTCTCCCCAACCATGCTCGTCATCACCGATCAGGTGCCGGCTCGGATCGGCTGATAGACTCGTTTTGCCTGTGCCCGACAGGCCGAAGAACAGCGCCACATCGCCCGCTTCACCCACATTGGCCGAGCAATGCATGGGCAATACACCCTCGGCGGGCAGGATGAAATTGAGGACGGTAAATATAGACTTCTTCATTTCGCCGGCATAATGCGTACCGGCGATCAAAATCAGCCGCTCCTCAAAGTCGATAATAATGGCGGCATTCGAGCGCGTGCCATGAATACGTGGATCGGTCTTAAAATTCGGCACACACAGGATGGTGAAGCCTGGCCGGTTGCTAGCCACATCGTTCTCATTCACACGTAGGAAGAGTTGGCGGGCGAAGAGGTTATGCCAGGCCAGTTCCGTTATCACCTGGATCGGCATGCGATAATCCGGGTCGGCACCCGCGGCCGCATCCAGCACGTAGACATCGCGTCCCTGCAAATATGCCGCCAGGCTGGTGCGCACAGACTCAAAATTCTCCTGCGACAGCGGGTGATTATTTTCACCCCACCAGATCTTCGCTGCGTACTCCTCATTTGAAACGATAAACTTATCTTTTGGCGAGCGCCCTGTATGCGGCCCGGTCGTAGCATCAAACGCGCCGTTTGATGCTAATTGCCCCTCTCCACGTGCCAGCGCGTGCTCGACCAGGATAGCAGGCGCAAGATTCCAGTAAATTTTTCCCAGGTTTACTAATCCATATTCTTCCAGGGCTTTCCGGCTCATCATGATTGTCATAATCTTTTTCTCCTTCATCGCGTTGGAACAACATCGTTCGCGCGTGTACTTGCCACATTGTACAATTCAACGCTTCCCTACCAACTGTTAGTCTACCAGACTTATGGCGCCTTCGCAAGCCAGTTCGGGCAGTTCTGGGAGACGAAAAAAGGTTTTACTTATATATGGCAGAAAAAACTTGAATACGTAGATCAGATACTTGCCACTACTCCCCACAAGAGGATACAATACAGGTGGTCTATCTCTGCCCAACTGGTTGCATCACTCGCTCATATTGCGTCCCACAGCGCTTGTGGTCAAAAAAAGGAGCGCCGAAATGTCGCAGCACTCGGAATACCACATATGGGACCTGGAATCCGGCTGGTCGACGATTTTCGCCCAGAGCGCTCTCAGTTTCACGCTCTGGTTTACCGGTCTGCCCGGCACAGGCAAAACTAGCCTGGCACATCTCGTACAGAAAGCGCTGCTAGCGCGCGGTTACAAGGTTGAAATCATCGATTCGCAGGTGCTTACCCACTGGCTCAATCTCAAACTTCAGATACACGAGGATATCCGGCAAGACAATAGCCATACAATCGGCTATGATGCCTTTATCACCTATATTTGCACAATACTGGCGCGTAATGGCATCATAAGCATCACCACTTCGGTATCACCCTATATAGAGGCACGTTCTTACGCCCGCGAGCAGATACATCGCTTCATTGAGGTCTATTTGCATTGTGAAACCGGGTTGAGGCAGAAGCGTGTGGAACAATCGGAGACCAGGTTTCCCACTGAGATAGAAGCCCTCTATGAACCCCCACCATCCCCGGAACTGAGCCTGGACACGGGAAAGGATGCGCTCGAACGCGCCGCATTACGGCTGATCGCCTATCTCGAACAGCATGGCTATATTGCTCCACTCTGGGAAGAGTTGGCCAACGATGAAGAAATCGAAAGTATCAAATCGCGCCTGCAAGCCCTGGGCTACCTGGAATAATCCCAGGACGTACTCTTGCTGCCGTCCTCATGAGGGTCGCAGTCATTGCAGCATCACCGGATGCTGCAAGTACAGGCCAACGAAGATACGCAGGTACCCACCATCGTCATCAGGATAACTGCTCGTGTGATTGTTACAATTATTGCATTCATACGTGCTGATCGGGCCTGGATTGGTTACCCCATCATGCATTGCATCGATATTCATAGTGCCACCATTACCAGGCCCAAACAGGACGGCGATCACACCCGCCGTGGCAAAACTGGCGACATTGTTCAGGATATACTCCGCGCGATTATCCTGGTAGTGGCCGGACGAATTGTTCATGGTATCAAAATACTGATTACCCATTGGCACTTGCCACATCACAATGCGCCGGTGTGTATCCTTGCTCAGATCACCGATAAAGGTCAGGTAGCGAGCAAAATTGGGAAAAGTCCTATTATAGCGATCCCACCATCCTCGACTACCGGGTTGCCCTGAGTCAAAATCGGCCACATCGTTGGAAATCACATCCCAGCTTGAGACTCCATTTGGATTACCAACTAACCCGGCAGTATTGAGGAAATTCGCCTCTTTCTGGGCCAGTCCGGGAACATCCACGTTGGGATTGGTATCCGTGGCGATATCATCACCCGCTGCCCAGGTCGAGGCATGCAGCGCTAGAATAGCGTTGCGCGCATATTTGTCGCGCATGTGCAGCAAAGCCCAGGTAAATCCCTGCGCGTTATTGGGAAAGCCGGATGCATCGGGGAAACCGGATGAACTGACACTCGCGGGAATGGTAGCAGCATTATCGCTGCCATGGGTGGCATTTTGCAAGAAGCCCCATAAATCAGGCTCGACAACCACGAAGACAGGTTTGCCGAAAGCGCCTATTTTTTGCAGCATCAGCACCCAGTTCGCAAAATAGGCCTTCATCGTTGATGCATCTGCCAGATTACCTGTATCCTGATCTATATTATGGCCACCGCAATAGCTACCGGGATGCGGGCCATTACTCAGGCAGATTTCATAGTAGACAAACACGGGCATATAGCCGTGCTGCGCGCTCTCATCCATATAAGAGGTAGCAAACTGCCCTTGAGGTTGCTGCCATTGTTCCCATCCCCTGCCTGTATTGACGCCACCGGTCAGATATTGATACCTGAAGCTAAAAGCTGCGCCGTTCCTGCTGCGCATATCATCAAGCTGTGAAGCGCTTCCAGGAGGATTCATCACGCCAAAACTAAAATAATGAGGAAATGCCGCCGGAACAATTCCCTGACCCTGAGGCACGGGGCCTGGAGGCGGATCGGGATTGCCCTGCCCCTGCGTAGGTGTCGCCCCTGGTGTCGTTCCGCCGGTTGGGTGCGCCCCCGGTGCCCCAGAATTCTGGCGGGGCACTTGAATGGTAACTCCCGAATACGAGCCTGAGGTTGGACTGCTTTGCCCTGATACCTGCATCTCATTGCTATTCCCAGGTTGCCCCACATTGCTGGAACATGCTGTCACAAACAAGAGAAGGCAAATAGAGATCACAGCAAAAGCCCTGACCTTGTTATCCTCACATTGTCGAAAGCGCATGGCTTCCCCCTACATAAATTTTTACCCCGGCCATAGTATAAACTATCGTTTGACTTTCAGTAGAAGAGATAGGACATTTGGGGGAATATCACCGTAAGCTTGCTTTAACCATGGAGATGTCCAAACGCTTGCTTGAGGCTTGCAGGGGATTGTTACTTCAACGCGCGTACATAAGCGACAAACTTATCGCCGCGGTCGAACTCATTGAGGAACATGCCAAAGCTGGTAAAACCCGGCGAAAAGAGGAGCACATCCCCGGGCCGCGCCAGCGAAACGGCCTCATTCATTGCGGTCGTGAAATCATCGAAAACGCCGCATACGGGGTCAGGGATCCCGTATTTCTCGGCCTCCTGTTGCAGCACCGGCAACAACTCATCTGTACCTGTCCCCTTGAGCAGAATCACGTTCCGGCAGCGCTGCACAATCGTTCGCGGCCAATCTTCAAGCGGTAGAAATTTCGTATTGCCACCCGCGACCAGCACTATCGGACCATCGAAAGCTTCCAGAGCGATCCGCCCTGCCACCGGAGTCGTACTGGTACTATCGTTGATGAAGCGCACTCCGTTGATAACCGCGACCTCCTCCAATCTGTGAGGAACTCCGTGAAAACTACGCACCGTCGCGGCGATAATCTCGTCAGGAACACCCAGCAATCTCGCAGTTGTCGTCGCCAGCAGGATATTCTCAAGGTTATGCTTTCCTATCAATGGCGTCTCCGTAAAGATGAATGGCGCAATATCAGAGGAACCGCGCGCGAAACTTCCTCCCAGTTCCAGGCTGGTAAACCAGGTCCTGGCAACCGCTTCCTCTCCAAGGCGGCGCGTCCAGGGATTATCGTAGTTAAAAATCGCCAGGTCATCCGCGTGTTGATGGCGGAAAATATTTGCCTTGGCCGCGGCATACTCGTCCATGTCCGCATAGGTATCGAGGTGATCGGGATAGATATTGGTCATGACGGCAACCTGTGGACTGAGCTTATGCGGTTCCAGCCCCTCCAGTTGCCAGCTCGATAATTCCAGCACTACGAGAGTATCAGGTGTAATGGTGGGCAAGAGAGAGAGCGTTTCAACACCGGCCACGTTGCCACCGATAACCGTCCTGGCACCAGTAGCGCGCAATATCTCATAAATAAGTGTCGTGGTCGTCGTTTTCCCGCGCGTGCCGGTAATACCGATGATACGGCCGGTACAGGCCTGAAAGAAGAAAGCAATCTCCTGCTCAATTTGCGCCCCATGTTCGCGAGCGATGCGCAGGTAAGGAGAAGACTTTTTCACACCCGGAACTCGAATGACAACCTCGGCCCAGCGAAAATCCTCTTCGCGATGTTCTCCAAGCACATACTCGATTGGCAACCCCTCTAGCGTCTTTATGCTTGGCGCGAGCACCTCCGCCGATCTCAAATCGGTCACACGCACAATCGCCCCCTGCTGCGCAGCGAACCGGGCCGAGGCAATCCCCGATCCATGCAACCCCAACCCCATAATCAGTACGCGCTTCCCTCGCAAATCCATCTTTATTCCTCGATCAAATAAATCTATCTGGTGCCCAGGCGCATAAAATTATTCCGGCACAACTTTTATCATTTCGCCTGTGGGTTTACCGGCCCGCCGTTTTCAAAAATCACATCCTCGTAGGCATCGGCAACGGGAAAATGCACCCCCAGGGAAGCAAGCTCAACCTCATCATCAGCGCCAAAAGCATCATACATCCATTTTTTCTGCTCTTTGCGATATATCTCTATCCTCATAGTCCTGTAGTCCACCAACAGATACTCCTCAATGGTAGGACAGGCAAGATAGGCTTGCAGTTTTCTTCCACGGTCGCGAGCCTCCGTACTTGGAGAGAGTACTTCAACGACAACGCGTGGTGATCGGATCAGATCGCTATTCCCTCGATCACGCGCATCGCAACTCACCACCACATCAGGATAAAGGTAACGATTCTCCGAGACACGCACTTTCATATCCGAATTGTAGGCGCGGCAAGGGCCACCGCGAAGTAAACCTTTCAGAATGTCACGGATATTTCCGCCGATAGTCGCGTGATTGGCGCTTCCACCCGGCATTATGTACATATAGCCATCAAGATATTCATAGCGCGTATCAGGATCGCGCTCTTCGAGTTCAAAGTACTCTTCGACACCTATCTCTAGCGTCATGCGCTTATCCTTTCTCCTGGCTATCATTAACATATCCGTAGCCACGCCAGTTCTATTATATCATTGGTTTTCTTCGGTAATGAGCGCCTTGAAGAACGCTTCAACCTTCGACGGACGCCGGCAATGGATCACTTTCTCGCCATAAGCGGCTAGATAAGTAGCTGCTATCATTCGCGAATGCCCCATTGAGGGATCTTTGCTGGTATAATATATCCTGCTGTGCGCAAGAAAACGCAGCAGTTTAAAGAATCCTTTATGCCGGTTAGTTCCCGCGAGACTTGCTCGCACGTGACGAGTTACAATACGCCACGCGGCAATGATCCAGGGGAGATCAAGCCATACGATATGATCGGATGCCTGAAAGAGCTCATCCGTCCATTCGATAAAAGCGCCCTCTGTGACCCAATCGGATGACACAGCTATTTGATGAATATCACGCAACCGGTCCTCTAAAGAGCGTTCAGCTCCTACTCCTCCTTCCCAACCAATGACATCCAATTCATAAAAAGGAATGCGAAAATGTGCCGCTATGCGTTGCGCCAGCGTGGTTTTTCCGCTTCCAGGCCCTCCAATGATGTGAATACGCAAAGCCTTCCTCACCTATGATCACAGTTGAGCAAATCGAGCTTATAATATAGAATATAAGCAGCACTTTTCTCACTCGCGCCCCGGTACAAAGAGAGAAGCTTTCTTTGTACCGACTAGTTGGTTTTCTAGAAATTGCATCATATGCAGCCAGAGCCATCCGCCCGGCTTGAACATATTCTCGAACTCATGCCAGTGGGAGTCGCCAGCCTCAACTGCACAGACATGCGCCTCCTTTATGTCAACTCGTACTTCGTCTCACTACTTCCACAGCCATGGCAAACTCAAAATGTGGTTGGTCACTTGCTGGAGGAAGTACTGCCCGGTGAATTGCTCAGGGTAGTGCAACCGGAAGCGCGAGCAGTCTGTGTCACAGGTCAAAAGGCCGTCCTCAGCGAGGTGCCTTATGAAGGCTTTCTCGAAGAACGCGGACGTACCTACTGGCATATCTCTATCGAGCTTTTTACGCCCGACGTTCCGCCCGGCACACAACCACAATCTGAAAATTATAACGCAGAACCAACGCTCCTCATCACCATTGAGGACGTTACGAATCATGTTCGTTCAAGGCTGCACCTGGCAGCCATTCACCATATCTCATCAGCAATCGCGGGCAGATTTGCGCTTCCTGTGGTGCTTGATCGCATCCTCGAAGCCGTTCAGAGCCTGGCAGGCTCAACACGTTGTGCCGTGATTTTGAGGGATTATTCGATCTCAAATGGCGAATACCTCCTTTCCGGGCTTGAGGAGCGGACCTTTACTGGCCCAGACACACATCATCCGCCGGAGACTGCTCCCACAGTAACGGTTGCCGCTCAGAAAGGATTACATCTGAGCGTCCAGGATTGGCATCCACAGGTAAGCGAACAGCTGCTACTGGGAAGGGTCATGCGCAGCCGCCGCTCGCTGGTCATTTCAGACACAAGCACTGTGCCCGAAATAGAGTTTCCACTGCTCGACGATAACGGCATACCTCGCCGCCCCGGCTCAGTTGTGTGTGTTCCGATATTTGAGCCGACACCAGGTCCCAGTATAGGAGAGCTTTCCAACTCCAGGGGAAACGCCTTTTGGCATAAACCAAAAGGCGACGTGCTGGGCACAATCGAAGTCTACCACCGGCGCGCTCGTGGCCTGCCCAAAGAGGAAGTTGAGTTATTGGAGCAATTCGCGCAACAGGCCGGGCTTGCGATACAAAATGCCCGCCTGTTCCTGCGCATCGATCACCTGGCGCGTACCGCCAGAAGGCACGCGCGCCAGCAAGAAAACGTCATGCAGGCTATTCCAGACGGGGTAATCATCTACGATGCCCGCTGGCGGGTAGTTGATTTCAATAACGCTATCCGCAACCTGTTAGGATGGACAAACGATGTCATTGGCTTGCATATTAGCGAGGCTCTTGCACATAGTACAGCCCTCTATCCTCCAGATGCTCCTCCTTTCGAACAAATGACAGCAGAACTTGAGCGTTTCCCTCACGAAAAACGCATTGATGAATTCAAGTTGCATGGCGCCGATGGACACTATTACACAATACGCCGCTCAAAGGCCCCTATACAGGATGAGCTTGGCAATATCTTCGCCTTTGTGGTCGTCTATCATGATGTTACCGAACAGGCAGCGGCGCGGGAGCGTACCGAATCAGAAGTCATTGCTCGTACTGCCGAACTGGCACAGCGCAATCAGGCACTTCAGGAAGCGCAAGAAGCCCTGGAATTGGAAAGCGCCCGCCTGGAATTGCTCTTAGAGCGTTTGCCCTCCGGCGTGTTACTGATCTCAGCCAACGATAATCGCATTATTCTGAGCAACCACCAGGCCACAGAACTACTGTACCGCATGGGGTGCATTCCATCGAATGGTTCATCTCCGTTCCCTGAAGATATGGATGCCGCTGTTAAGCAGACCACCGGCATGAATATCGAGGACTTGCTGCGTGGCGTCCTGGTTTATAGGGCCTCCGGCTCTCTGATACCATATGAGGAACAGCCACTTTTCCTTGCCCTCAATAAAGGAGAGGCCAGTGAAGCCGAACTCCATCTCACCGCATCCGATGGCCAGACGCTGTACCTGCTCGCCAAAGCCGCACCATTGCGCGCCAATGATGGCACCATTACCAACGCTGTGCTGGTCTGGCAAGATATTACCAGGCTCAAGGCCCTGGAACGTGTGCGTGAAGACTTCTTCACAACCATGGCCCACGAATTGAAAACACCCCTCGCCAATATTCGCGCTCATATCAGCGCGCTACAGGCCAACGATTTGCAGTGGTCGCACGAACAGCAACTGGACTTTCTGAAGACAGCCGACGAACAGGTCAATCGTTTAGTAGAAATGATCAACAATTTTCTCGATGCCTCGCGTGTCGAGGCAGGAGCCTTGCGCCTCGAACGAGAGCCTATTCTGTTGCCTGAAATGGTTGAAGACCTACAAGATCGCCTGGAAGCCCTGATCTCTTCTTCACAGCGTCAATTGGAGATTAGCGTACCGGTCGATTTACCGGCAGTGAGCGCGGATTATGAGCTTATTATGAGCGTTCTCACCAATCTGCTCAGTAATGCTTTCCGCTATGCACCGGAGGGGGACATTGTGCGTCTCGAAGCAGAGGTGGTCTACGATGAAGAAGACGAGCAGCCGGTGGGCGTCGAGATTCGTGTGATCGACCGCGGACCTGGTATCACAGAGGAGCGACAGGCTGAACTGTTTACCCGCTTCAGCACCTTCGCGAATCTGAGACGCCCGGCGCCTGATCGACCGGGCCAGCCCATGGTCGCGAAACGACCAGGGACTGCCAGGTGGAGCGCGGCGACCGGCCTGGGCCTTTATATCAGTCGCGGTATTATCGAGGCCCATGGCAGCACGCTCAGGTTGCAGAGCAGCCCGGGGCAGGGGGCGGTTTTCGCTTTCACTCTTCCGCTCGCCGTCCCGGCTCGCAAAGAGGATTAACAGGAGTATTACATGCCAGTATCAGATAAAAAAGTTCGTATCCTTTGCGTCGAAGATGATGCGCAAATGCGCTCTTTTCTTCTGGCGCAGTTGAAAGCGAGAAATTATCAGGTTCAGGCAGTGCGTGATGGAGCCCAGGCTATCGATCTTGCTGCCATTTTCGAGCCGCAGCTCATTCTCCTCGACCTCTCATTGCCTACCCTGGACGGCCTGACCTTTCTAAGGCGCTTGCGCGAATGGAGCAGCGCACCTGTGATTGTTCTCTCAGCCCATGACGAGGAACTGGTCAAAATCAAGGCCCTCGATCAAGGTGCCGACGACTATCTGACCAAACCTTTTAGCCTGAATGAATTGTTGGCTCGCGTCCGTGTGGCCTTGCGCCGCGCGGACGAGGCAGCTCGCCTGCGCAGCAGCAAGGGTGACGATTCGCAGCGCCCCGTCTATCGCTGTGGCGGCGAACAGGGGCTGGTCGTGGATTTTGCGCATCGCACGGTTCGCTCCGGCGGCAAAGAAATCCACCTGACTCCCACCGAATATGACCTGCTCTGCGAACTCACCCGCAACGCCGGAAAGGTTCTTACCCATCGCGAACTGCTCCAGCGCGTCTGGGGGCCGGACTACAGCGCGGAAAACACTTACCTGCGTACCTTTATTCGTCATTTGCGCCGCAAGCTAGAGCCGGACCCTGCCCAACCGCGCTTCCTGCTCAATGAGTTAGGCGTGGGCTATTTTGTTCCTCCCCCGGATGACAAAGAACCATGATTACGTGAAGATTTTTCACAGATTCTTCACAGTAATCACATGCTTATTCACACCATTGTCACCAAAACTTGTGTACAATTTTTGCTAAGAGAGGCGGCTTCTCTCAAGTCATCTATGATATTACCGCGCTGGCGATGTAGCCGCATTATGAGCGCTTTGCGGGAGCAGGATGTCAGTCATGCAAGACAGGGACGCTGCAAGGTCATCGTCTGGAGGCGGTCAGTTGAATGCTTTGAACGAGGCCACACCGAATGAGGTGCGAGTGTTTGATCATCCAATGCATTCACAAGCGGCGGTAGCCAGGCACTCACACAAAATACTCGTAGTTGAAGATGACACTTCCCTGGCCAGCCTGGAAGCAAATTTTTTAACCGCATCCGGCTACGCTACGGAGATAGCAAGTAATGGAGAATTAGCTATCGTGGCGCTTCAACAAGCGATTCCCGACCTTGTATTGCTTGACCTTGATCTCTCTGGTTCAATTTCCGGCTGGGAAGTCTTGAAAGTTTTACGGACTTATTCGAGCACGCCGGTATTGCTTACCAGTTCGGCATCCGCAGTGCGTCAGCATATTCGCAGCCATGGCGAAAGCCGGGCAACTTTAGATCATTTGCCTAAACCATATCCTATGCATACTCTTCTCAAACGCATTGAACGCATGTTAACGATAGGACCGTAGAAGCATCCCTTTTGGATACCGGCCCGCGGAGCTATCCGCGGCAAGTATTCGCTCCGTAAGAGTTATCCAGCGTGGATAGCTAGACAAAAAAGGAGGGCCACATGGACCGCATGGACCGTAAAGAAGATCGTGAAATTTTGCGTAAAGGTGGGTTCGGAGAGGTAGAAATGAAGCGGCTGAGCCAGTTGCGCAGGGATTACAACGAAAGAGAGAGATTGCAATTGATCGCAGACCAGCGCCGCCTGGAATTTATTCGCTGGCTGGTCAGCACCGGTAAACTTTCTGAACAGCTCGCCTCTTAGGATGGCTCTTGCTTTTCGTTTCGTACAACCAGTCCATCCACCTGGCTGTCATTGTCCCACGGAAGCTCTGGATCTGCCTGGCGCGGAGAGATGCGCGAAATAGAGTCTAGAATGCGTGCAATGATCCCTGTTGGAGGCTCTAGTGGCGCTAATCGATTGAAGAGCCTGTCAATATCGTCAGGCTCTGCCGGGTCTGGAAATGAATCATGGCGTGGATGGTCCATACATAATTCCCTCTTATCTTCTTCCATACTATCTCTGCTGTTAGTACGGTCAAGGTAAGAGGGAAGTTTCACATCGCCTATTTCATTCGCAACAGTCAAAAATAGTTGCTGCTCCGGGTGAGTTTAGCATGCGGGCATAATCTGCAACTGGGCCGCCAGTGTCGACCGCAATAAGGGCTTTGCGCGCTGGAAGTATGTCTTGGCAGTCGCCTCCGGCATGTTTAGCACGTGCCCAATCTCGGAAAAACTTAACTGGGAAGCATAACGCAACAGCACAACTGAGCGAAACTTGGGGGGCAGCGCCTCGATAGCCTTCTGCAGGCACTCTTGTAAATCATGCCGCTCCGCTACTTCCTCCGGTAAAGGACCTGTATCCGGCATCGCTGCTAATGGCGAGGCGTCGTCCTCATCTGCCGAGGCTTCCAGGTCAGAAAAATGAATCGCGCGCTTTTTACGCAACTCATCCAGACAGCGATTGCGGGCCACCTGAAACAACCAGGCTTTCAACGGCTCTCCGGTTCGCAAATTTGGCAGGGAGATGTACAACTGGAGAAACACCTGTTGTAAGATATCCGATGCCTGGTCATAATCCCCCAGGAAACGGCAGATAAAATTAAAGAGCGGACCATTATAACGTTTGACAAGACTTTCAAACGCCTGCTGGTCACCGGCAAGGCTTTGTTGCGCCAGAATACCATCAGTAATGTCAGGCGTGCGTGTTTTTACGCGTTCTCGAATTTGCATGAGTAACAACCTCACTTTCTTTCGTCCTGACACTAGCGTATCCTTTTCTCGATTAAATTACAATAGTTTTTTGCATTTATAAACTCTGCTGTAGGCACCTCTAAGCATAAACTAAAGTGCGTGAGTGCAATCTCATTATATTCTTAAGAAATCCCATCCATTTCTTATGGAATTCTAAGGAAGACATAGCAGATTCATACCCATTTGAAAAATCGGAACCATCGAGGAGGCAAGCGCGAAGCTATATATGTTGTGCCGCTCCGGCCCCTACTATCACTTCGAGTTGATTGATTATCTCAAAGGCATATTGCGCTTCTTCAGTCCGCTCAAGCTTTTGCAATAGATCGGCCCTGGCACGCCATGCAGGTACATGATTGGGATTACATGAAATGGCCTGCTCATAGACCAATAGAGCCTCGTTGTAACGCTGCAAATGCTCTAGCGCAAGGCCCTTGCCAAGGTAAGCATCAACATCATAGACATCAAGCTGAATAGCCTCGTCATAGACATCAAGCGCTTGCTCGTATCGTTTGAGCATGCTGAGCGCCAGCCCTTTACTAATATAGGCATAGGCATCACCGGCATCAAGTTCTATTGCATGCTCAAAGCTATTCAGAGCTTCTTCATACCGCTTGAGTTTGCACAGCATAAGCCCCTTGCCTATATACGCATAGGCATCACTAGAATCCAATTCAATAGCGTTCTCATATGCGGCAAGCGATTCCTCATAGCAACCAGTTTTCTGATGTGCAACAGCTTCATCCAACCAATTCTCCCTGGTTTTCGTCAATACCTCAGGCTCATCTGGTTGGACAGGTGTGGTCATTTCTGTAGAAGAACCGGCCAATACAGCAATTTGATTGCTAACAGGCATATGTAATGCTGAAATGAAAGCTGCGACATCAGAATGGCGATCGGTAGGGACTTTCGCCATCGCTTTCAAGATTGCCTGCTCTACATGAGCAGGGAGTTCCTGGTTCAGTTGGGTAGGAGGAATGGGATCCTCCATCATATGCTTCTGGATTACAGCCCGTATGCTGAGTGCAGTAAAAGGTTGACGCCCGGTCAAGAGTTCGTAAGCGATGCAGCCAAGTGCATATTGATCTATCCCCTTACTCACCACGCCCTCAAACTGCTCTGGTGCCATGTAATAAAAAGTGCCTTCTCCCGCGGTTCGTCTGGTATCTGCCACACCCAACAACACGGCACTACCAAAGTCGGCGAGGAGCACTTCACCTTTGCCATTAAATAGGACATTTCCTGGCTTGAGGTCACAATGTATGATGTTCTGCTGATGCATATATTGCACTGCTTCCCCAATTTGAGAAAGGATGACTAAAGCTTCTTCCAACGGCAACGGGCCAGGGCGATAGCGCTCTATGCGATCTTTAAGTGAACCTCCGGGTGCGTATTCGGTTATTATGTAGGGAAAACCTTCATCGGTTTGGCCAACGTCAATAATGGATACAATATGAGGGTATCGAAGTAGATCAAGCCTTTCAGCTTCCTGCAAAAATTGCTGTTGCTTCTCTACTGAACGAAGAGACTTTCTATGCAGCAATTTGATTGCTACTTGATTGTGTTTGAGCAAGAGATGTTGAGCGAGATAGACACCGCTGACGAAGCCTTGGGTCAAGGCGGCAACCACGCGGTAATTGCCAATCTGCATTCCGATCCAATCGCTTTCATTGATCATACTCATACTACCCTCAAAAAAGCATATTCAAGATAGATCTGAACCACGAACAGAAGAAAGACTTCCGCTCGTGGCTCAGATCACCGCACTACAAAAAGACTGCTAGGAACAGGACACAGCATAGGGCTGGCGATAGATCACGCCGCCAGTAATGTGCGTACCGACTTGCTTATAGGTGTAGCTATTGCCCGGTTTGGGACTTAGGTAGCCAGCCTTCTTTACGAGCGCAGGAGCTGCGCCAACCGATGGGAGCAGTACAGGGGAGAATACCCAGTTATCGGCGGGTTCGAGTCCACCAATCATGCGCCCCAACGCACGATGCTCCGCCTCAACTGTGGCAATTTGTCCGGCGATTTCCGCCAGGTCGGGTCGCCCCAATTGCGCGAATTCTCGAATTGCTACCAGGAAGGCAGAGTCGAAAACACCCTCCAGCTGCTGCTGGGTCGCGATGAAGAGATTTAGATCGGTGAATGTATCGGGGCCATGAGGGAAGCTAAAGGTACTGGCAAGCACCCCTCCGCCGTTGGCTGCAAAGAAGAGTTCGTGAATTTGCTCCTCAATGAGAGCCGCCTGAATGATATCCAGGTTGTCACCGGTTATCCCCAACTCGTTAGCATTGTTCATGCCATTCGTGTAGAAGGTAACCGCTAATCGCTCAGCAGTTCGCGCTACGGTGAAAATAGTTTTGATACTATCTACACAACTTGATCCAGCCAGGGCTTTGGCATGCACAATATTCGCCGAACCATGCAAGAGCGAAAAGACGCCTGCTCCGGCTGCTGATAACCCCGCCGCACCGGCTACCCCTGCTGCCGCTCCTTTCAGCAGGGAGCGGCGCGTACGACGTGTTGAGAACGACTCCATGAGATCATCGGTTTCAGGAGTCAAATCGTCCGGTCTTTCCACAGAGCTAATCATTCCTTTCTTCTACTCAGATCTTCCTAAAATCTGAGATAGACTGTTTGTCATCATACCAATCATCATGATGACATGCTAACATTATGTAGGTATTACTGAAGCAATCGATTCTATAAGTTGCCTGTTCTCGGAATCGTATCCGCTCGCGTTTGCGGTTCTCTCGAGGAGATGGAAGGCAATCGATCGTTATCGCTTCTCGTAATATACTACGCTACATTCAGGCGTTTAGATTGCATGCTCGCTGCTAAAAGTAACGAAGTAGAGTAGAAAGAATTAATACTTGAGCTAATGATTTTTATTCCCCCTAGTGCTCATAGCTTGTTCATAGAAAATATGACATTTTTAAAAGCTTTTTGGAATCTTTTTGCATATAATTGTTCAATATGTAAACTCTACCTTAAAAACTTATAAGGCATTTTTAAGTTTTCTCAGGATAGATTAATCTAATATCTATACAGTCTGAGAATCCTGTGTCGATGCCCAGGCCCTGCTTATCTCCTTTGTACGATTTGAAGGCGGGAATGGACTCAGGTCATTGAGAAGGAACAGTAATGATGGATTACCAGGGCAGTATCAAGCAGACGAAGGAGGAGGATTGAAAAGGTCATTCGCAAAATTGGAAATAGCATACGCATCAAGGTACAGCGCAGGAGCAAATTGGTGAACATAAAGACCTTGACCTTCAGTGAAAGTTGGACCTGTTATATTCAGCACATAATAGCTAAAGCTTACGGCATACACGTCCTCGGCAATCTTCCGGGTTGCAATAATCTTCAGGTCTGTAAAGCCACGTACACACGTGACAGCCAACGTTCTAAATGTTGCCTGTCGAATGGCTTCCAGCAGATCAGCTGGATACTGATCAACAGACTGCTTCGTTTGCTCTCCCTCACTCTTTTGTTTTCCGGCTTTCTCTTGCTCCTCTTGGTTCATTCAATGGTTTCCTTTCCAGAAGGATGATAGCCTTTTCCCACTAAATCTTTACTGTAAATCATTAGCCGAGTATTTAGAGTCAAGCCGCTCAGTTGGCTCCACTGCACTCGATAACAACTTCGCACCTACTAGCCGACCCGCATTATAAACCTCCCAGGTTAGGCGTACTCAACAAATGGCTCAAAAACCTGCTCGCGACCCGCTGGTCTACACGACTACCGATGCGGGCCAGAAGGATATTCGCCGGCTCCATACGCACATTCGGTTCGGTCGTCGGATATTCTGTAAAGCCTTGAGAAGCGAAAAGCCGCGCGATCAATTCGCGATACTGGTAGATATTGAGGCCGAGCCCTTCCATATCCCAATGCCATGATAGACCCATTGCGTACAAAATGATGTCTTCCAATGCATCGAGTTCAAGCGCAAAGGCCAGCAAATTTTTCGCAATACCCAGCCGGCGCCAGTTTGCGCTGACTTCAATCCCCACCTCATAGACGTTCTCCAGGCCTTCCCACCACTCATCACCGGGAGCTAATGTCACCTCACCTACGATCTCACCGGAGGGCGTATGAGCTATGGTGAGCGCGCAATCTGGCCGTCTCGCAATACTCAAGAGGAGCTGGTGCTCTCGTTCCGGCAGACGCGCGAAAGCCCGTAATCCTGCATCGATAGTAAGACGCTCGATCAGCGAGGGTGGGCAAAAATCGCGCAGCAATAGCGTTCCCTTTCCCGTTTCTAATGACCTGCTACGTGAGGGAGTCGCGCTTCCCTGCAAATGCAAAAGGTCGAATAGACCGGCCAGGGGAGACCGATTATGAACCGTAGGGAAAGCCTGCCGCACCGGAGGAGGTAGCAACAGCTGGCGTACCAGTGCCGTCGTGTGCCGGTTCGTGTTGCTGATCGTCCAGCGGCGGGGCTGTGCCGGAAAATCCTGGGGACGATCCATAAAAGTAGTTGGAAAGCTGGCCGGGATCGACGATTTTCCCATTACCTGTTGCGCAAGTGTCTCCTGCGCCTCCACGCCAAGCCATACCGGTTGCCAGCGCTCCACCCACTCTTCTGGTAAGGATACCGGGAGCTCCTGCCCGGACATTTCCGCCCAGACTATAGACCAGGCACGCGGCACGACCCGGTAGAGATCATATCCTCCACCACCCAATGCTACCCAGCGACCCTTACAATATGTATCGGCCAGCTGGTGTGCCAGTTTGACCTGCGCCTGAATCCCACGCATCGTCAGACTAAGATGTGTCAGGGGGTCCCAGGCATGCGTATCACATCCATGCTGGCTGACAATAACGTCAGGAGCAAATGAGATGACCAGGGGAGTCAGAAGAGCCTCCATCGCCTCGATGTACGAATCATCCTCTGTGTAAGGCTGCAAGGGAACATTGACGGAATAGCCACGGCCTACTCCTTTACCCAGTTCAAGCACATCGCCTGTACCTGGAAAGAGATAGCGCCCGGTCTCGTGAAATGAGACGGTCATCACGCGCGGCTCATCGTAAAAGGCTCGTTGTACGCCATCGCCATGATGGGCGTCGAAGTCGATATATAACACTTTGGCTTCGCTGGCACGCAACACATGCGCTATTGCCACTGCGATATCATTGTAGACGCAGAATCCGGAGGCGCGTTCAGCCCACGCGTGATGCAATCCTCCCGCGGGATGAAAGATATGCAGCGGTCGTTCGTCTTCCGAAGCGAATGTTCCCCCTTCGGGCAGTCCCATTATTGCGCTCAAGGCAACCAGCGTCCCGCCTACGATACGTGCAGAAACCTCGTGCATTCCCGGCAGCGCAGGGGTATCTCCATCCGCAAAACCATATTTCAAGGCCAGTTCGGCTCTGCTTTCGTCCCGCTGCGCTTGTACGCGGTCTTCATCTCGACTGTGAAGTTCAGTTGCCGGGTCTCCCTCGTGAGCCTGGCTCAGGCGCTGCACGGCAGCAATATAATCGGGGGTATGAACCAGCTCCAGTTCCTCCAGCGTGGCAGGACGTGACGGCAAGCGATCCTGTTCGTAAGCGCTATGCCACAAACCACTGGTCTCCAGCAGATTCATCAATGCAACCAATCGCGCCGGCTGCAAAGGATGGTCCGGGCCAAAATCATAATGCAGTTCGTCACTATCGAACAGCAAACGCGCCTTACAGTTCATTTGTAATTCATCCTTGTTCGTCGTCCTCTACCGGCGAGCCTGCAAACGCATAGTGGATATTCGCCTCCCGCAATCGCACCAGCAAGGGTGAAGGATTTATCGTTCCGAGCCGCAAGGTCGCAACTTGCAGCACTCCGCTCTCCTGTGGAGCGGCTGTAATACTGCGCACCTGTATTCCTAACTGAGCAGCCAGTACGAGTGTTTCAGCCAGGGGACCCGGATCACCCGCCGGTAATTGAATCGTCAATTCCATTCCCGGCTCAAATGCGCCCATTAAACGCGCCAGTACTAGCAGCAAATCACTGCGTGTAAGCAATCCAACCAGCACAGTGCGCATTCTACCTTCCTCGTCCTGTCCCATCTGCTCATATTCTACCACCGGCAAACAGTTCAAGCCTCGTTCGACCATCAATTGTGCTGCTGCCGCTACACTCGTCGACGGTGTTACACGGATGCTCGCCCGGTGCATGAACTCGGCCACCGGTCGTTCCTGCCACGGACGATGCAGCACTTCGCTGGAACTCCATCTACCCATAGCCGCCGCCAGGTCTATATCTTGTGAGGTCAACAACCCCTGGAACTCCGGCAATGCCTTCCGGCCTGTATCAATATATTTCGACCACGCAGAATTGCTTGCTGACACCACCGGTAGATGATGAAACTGATATTGTCGTAGCAGGTTAGCAGCATGACTCAGCGTATCATCAGGGGTGACTGTAATCAATTTTGTCGTCATCACTTCGCTTACAATCATACGTCTCTTCCTTTCTGCTAAGCTATGATAGCACAAAACAGAGCCTTAGCTTTCCCAGTAACCCGTAGCCTTTCGTGACGTATTAAAATCAGTAGTATATACTTTCAGCCAATATGACGTAGCGCAAACGACTTGTAAATAACGGAGTTTTGTACGATGATCGACAACGATGATCTTTCTACTATCCCTCAGTCCAACGATCAGCGAGATGACACGGTCCATTCCACCATCCAGGTGCCGGTAGTTGAGCCAGCGCCACAACCTGCTCCTCGTCCATTCCCCAGCGTAGATGACCTGCTAGCACTGCGCATTGCCTCGGACCCGCAAATCTCACCCGATGGTTCCCTCATCGCCTTCACAATACAGCAATGCGACGCTCAGACGAATACCACCAGTAGCACCATCTGGTTAGTACGCGCTAAAGCCGCTAAAGGAGACATTCCCTGGCAGATCACTAATGGCGTTGAAGAAGAGCGTCAAGGCAGGCATGATCTATCGCCGCGCTGGTCTCCTGATGGAAACACCCTCGCGTTTTTGAGCGACCGCAGCGGCACCCTGCAAATTTACTTGCTGCCCATGCAGGGTGGGGAAGCCAGGCAATTGACTAATTTGAAACACGGTATTACTGAATATAGCTGGCGACCGGACGGCAAGGCTCTCGTCGCCCACAGCCCCTGGAGACCTGCGGATGACCGCGATCTGCCTGATACCAGCAACATATCCGTCGTTTTCACCCGTCTGGATGAGCAATGGGATGGCGAAGGCTATAAGCAAGGACGTCACCAGCAGCTCTGGTTTATTCCTTTAGAGGGTGAACCTGTACGCCTGACAGCAGAACCTGTGGACCTCGTACAATCCTGCTGGTCGCCCGATGGCAAGGAAATAGCATTCTGCGCCAACCGCCGCCCCGATCCCGATCTTAGCGTAAGCATGGCGCTGTGGGTACTGAACCTGGCAAATCGCCAGATGCGACGGCTGACACCCGAAGATGGCCTGGCGCAGGCACCCGCCTGGTCGCCCGATGGACAGCATATTGCCTATTACTATGCAGCCGATCAAACAGAGGCGAGCAATGTGATTCCTTTTGTCGTAGATGTCCAGGGCAGTAGCGCTCCACGCCCCGTCACCTCGCAGTCTCCAAACTTCACCTCTAGCGAGTGGATCATCGACGAGCTGCACAGTTATGCGCATACTCGCCCGCAATGGTATCCTGATAGCAAAGCACTACTTGCCACCTTTCAAGAGCGCGGCCAGCTCCATCTGTACCACCTTGACATGGAACACGATACGATGACTCGTCTGACCGGTGGCAACGGCTGCTACCTCAATCCTCAACTTAGCAAGGATGGACAGATAATCGCAGTAGTTCGCACGGACTGGTTTACACCCGGCGATATCTGGAGCATGGACGGGAACGGACAAAACTCACACAAATTAACTGGTGTAAACGACACGTACCTGCGGAGCCTCCAGCTTGTGCGCCCCAAACGTATCACCTGGCAAAGCTTCGATGGCCTGGAGATTGAGGGTTGGCTCTACCTGCCACCATTGCCGGAGGGCACAAAAGCTCCCTTGATTCTGGAAGTTCATGGCGGCCCAAACCTGGCCTGGGGTGACAGCTATGTTCACGAGTTCCAGGTGCTGGCCGGCAAGGGATTTGCGGTGCTGGCCGCCAATCCTCGCGGCAGTTCCGGGTACGGAGAAGCATTCTGCCGCAAAAATCTGAACGACTGGGGAGGAGATGATTTCCGGGATTTGATGGCGGGTATTGACCACGTCATAGCCACCGAGATGGTAGAAGCCAACCGGCTTGGCATTGGTGGCATCAGCTATGGCGGCTACATGACCAACTGGGCAATCACGCAGACAAACCGCTTTAAGGCCGCTGTGAGTCGCAATGGCATCAGCTACCTTCCCAGCGCCGGTCTGCTCTCGGATCAGACGCTCTGGTTCGATCTCGCAATGAGCGGCGAGGGGCAGGATGTAGAGGCATTGAGGCGCAGTTCCTCGCCTCTAACTTTCGCGGATAAGATTACGACTCCGCTCTTGCTCCTGCACGCGGCAGATGATTTGCGCTGCCCATTCTCTGAATCCTTGCAAATGTTTGTAGAACTGCGCAAGCGCAAACAAAAAGTCGAACTGGTTCGCTATCCGGGTGCCAGCCACTTGATGGACTGGCCCGATGTCGGTTCGCCATTACAGCGTACCGACCGCCTGGCTCGCACAGTCGAATGGTTCGAGCGTTATGTTTAAAAAGCTCGTTTGACGGACTCTCATGGGGTGATTGCAGGAACAATTTCCCAGGTCACCCCTCAAAAGAGAGGATCATTTGATAGTTCTGTCCGGCTTGCGTTAAACGATGCAGAATAACTTTCCGTTTTTTTTAACAGCCAGATAATTCGGAGGAGTAACGAAATGCAGTGGTTAGGCGTACTCATCCTCTTCGGAATATTTGCTTTTCTGTGCATTGCCGGTATATATCTTGCCCGGACGCAGAAAACCCGCAACACGAATGTGGTAACGCCACTCGATGACCTGTACCGTTCCAAGGGACTTGGCAATGTTCTCGATGCAAATCATAAACTCAACCTGCGTTCGACAGGAGGGCAGCAACAGAAACACCGCAGGCATAACTGAGTATTATTTTTAAGTGGCTGCGCTGAACAGAAACACCAGGCTAAATAACGTAGCCAGCAGTAGAAAGATGCCAAAGCACCCGGCCAGGATGCGCGAAACACGAAACGTCCCCCAGGTCGAATAAGGACGGAGACTTTGTAGTGTCACACGCAAACTGACGACGAAAATGCCCAGGAGCAATGCAAAGTCCAGCACCCGAATACCGAATGCTCCATTGAACGCGGCAAAAGATATCTCTACAGCACCAAAAGCGAAAATGGCTCCGATCACATCTAGCGCCGCGATTGCCAAAAACAGGCCCTCATCATACGAGAGCTTGTACAATCGCGGCGTCATGCTCAGAATAATTACTAACCCGCATATATATGCAATCACACTCAAAATTGTCAATAAACCAGCTGACATTCAATTTATCCCCACACAAAATCTTGTGCATCCTTCATTAAAAGCTGGCCCTGTGCTTCTCCTGTTTCAAAAAGGTACGGGCCTATCGAATCGCCGGCATCCGCGGCATCCTGGTCCTGTAAAGCGAAAGCGGAACTATCCGGTTTCCAGCTCACTTCGCCAGCCTGCGCTGGCGCATACTTCTGCATGGCAACAGGATTCGCCAGGCTCGCGCTATACGGACCATCCTGGCTCTGCATGTGATATTCCGCCGCCACGAGCGTCTGGCTATCAGGCCCCCAGCTCAACGTATCATCCCGTGTAAGCATCCGAGCAGGCAACTGGTTCAATAAACTCGCCGTCACACCATCTTTCAAATTCAGAACCTGAATGCTCCCTAGCGCCTGGTCAGGACCACTTGCCGTTACCATTTGAGCTGCCAGTTGCTGGCCGTCGGCGGAAACATCCCAGCCCGGTTTTATATAAGGCCCGCTCCCCTGTGCCGCGCACCACGGCTCAGTTCCTTGAGAGATGACCTTGCTCGAAACCAGGCCAGGTTGAATTACCGAGTGACGATAAATCACAAACTGGCTCTGGCGCCCAAATGGATGTACGATCACTTGATAAAAAAGTTGCTCATTACTATAACGCATAGAAAGCAACAGCGGTACATTGTTCTGCGCCGCGAAGAGTGTCGCCGCTCCCAGCGCGCTGAGAGGAATAACCTGCGCCAGCGATCCACTGATCGCATCATAACGATAGAGGCCAGCAGCCCGGCTCGTTTTTCCCATCACCCCATTGTACCATGCCAGCAGGTGCGTCGAATTTTCCCAAAATACATATTGCCAGTATCCGCCCTCTGGACTTTTCGCGATTGGATCAGCGCTATCGGCAGGCACTAGCAGCTGCGTGAGTTGCATAGTACCGGTATTCAATACGTAAAGCGCTCCATTGGCCCCAAAATCGGGTGCTGGGCAGCCACCACCACCTACTCCCGCCGGTCGCGCATTCATGATAAAGGCGATGAAATGATCGTCTGGAGACCATGCCGGCAAACGCCAGAAAACATTCGGCGCATTCTTATAGTTAAAGTGCGTCACCTGCACCGGCTTTGCGCCATTGCGAGCAACCCAGAGCTGGTCGTTGCGCACAAATGCATAGGAAGTCCCTAACGCGCTGGGCGGGGCCGTCATGACGGGCGCTGGACTCACGGTCTGTGTAGGGATAACAGCAGGAGTACCATTGCCATGATCAGGCGTGCCACTGGGAATAGCGCCAATTCCAGAACTTCCGCACGAAGCAAGTCCCACCACTATCGCTAAAAATACGCAAGATATCAGCAGTTTCTGAATACGCGAAGTCATTCTATCTTCTCCTATCTGTCTGCACCGGCAAAATACTGTATGCATCTTTCACAGCTCGTTGCCCCGATCAATCAAACGAGCTATGCATCAAAATATATCAACATATTTCATCTGAGCAAATTGTATGGTTATAACGGGCTATTTGATGAAATCATTGACAGCAGGCCGTTTCTTGCTTATGATGCATCCTGAAGAGGCCTGATCGAAAAGAGACAAGCTGGAGAAATTGGCGGAATAACAATGGTAGAACTGATTTGGGAAGGAAAAGGTATTACAGGCGCGGAAAATTATAAATCCCATTATCTGCATATGTGCGAGGCTTTCAATACAAACCAGTATGATGATCAGATCAACCCGGCCGGTAATTCTTCATGCTGGTACAACCGCCTCATCCATGGAGACAAAAAACGCATCCTTCCTGCCTTGCTTCCCGAATTTGCCGGTAAAATCGACCTTATCTATATCGATCCCCCTTTCATGACGGGCCGCACCTTCACGCTCGGCAACGAGCTTGCTTACAACGATACCTGGAACAATCTGGATTCCTATATTCAATGGCTATATGAAACATTCGCGGCACTGCATAGGCTGCTGGAGAATGATGGTAGTCTGTATGTGCATCTCGACTGGCGGGTCATCCATTACGCAAGGGTAATTTTGGATGAAATCTTTGGCTACGAACCGAATGCCAGAGGCTCCGGCTTCAAAAATGAAATCATCTGGCATTATCAATCCGGCGGGCGTTCTACAAAAGGCTATGCCCGCAAGCATGACACCATCCTGCTTTACACAAAATCTGCCGACTATTGCTTTCACGCCGAACGCATTGGAGAACGGCGTGGCTCTCAGAAACGCAATCATATGCGTAAACATCTGAATGAGGATGGACATGTCTACTGGACGATACACTCGGCAGGACGCACCTATACCTATCACGAGGATCAGTTAATGACGCCATCCGATGTCTGGAACGATATCAGCCATTTGCATCAGAAAGACCCTGAGCGTAACGGCTATGCCACCCAGAAACCGGCGGCGCTGCTCGAACGTATCATCCTGGCATCATCTGAGGAAAACGATCTTGTTCTCGACTGCTTTTGTGGCAGCGGTGTCACTCCCGCTGTGGCAGACGAGCTTGGTCGCCGCTGGATTGCTTGCGATCAGAGCGAATTGGCGATCCGGCTGACGCGCCAGCGCTTGCTTGAACTCAAACAAATACGCCCTTTTGTCTTACAACGTCTCATCGAACATAAAGATGAACAAGCCATTTTAGATGAGAGTATAAGCGGCGTGGTGAATGATCAACCAATATCCTAAACCGCAAGTAGGCAGATAGCGAGCGCCCGATGTTAGAACTTCTAGAACACCTCTTCCGGCGCGTTCAGGCGTATTTACACTCCGAACGTTTCGACCGCGGTCAGATCTTTTTTTCATCGCCCCAGCACGTGACCATGCAGTTTGATCGCGAGGCCGAAGATATTATCATCAACGGCCTGGCTGAAAGCGGGTATGGTTTCGAAATCATGACTGAAGAGCGACCGGCTTTCACAACGTCCTCTATGCCGCTGTATCGGATCATTGTCGATCCCATCGATGGCTCGACGAATGTCTGGCGGGGAATTATGACCGCCGCTGTATCGCTTGCGGTACTGCCCATCGATGCGCCCATAGTACCTGAACGGGTAGAATGGGCGCTCGTTGGCGAACTCTTCAGTGGCACAGTTTACCAGGCTCAACGCGCTGCTGGCGCTTTTTGCAATGGAAAGCGCTGCCGGGTCAGTGAGACGAAACGACTCGATCAGTGCCTTGCCGGCATGAACTTCGATGGTCGTAACTTGCAGGCACAACTGAAATTGCTCACCCGGCATCCGGCGATCAGCAATATAAGACGTACCGGCAGTTCCGCAATGGACCTTGTGTATATTTCCAATGGCGCATATGATGCCTGCATCGATATCGGAGACATCCTGACGGCTGAATCGTTCCTCGCGGCATCCAGTATCATTTGTGAGGCTGGCGGCATCATTTCTGATCAGTCCGGCAAACCTTTACGCCCTATCACCAATCTCACCACGGGTTTTTCTCTCATAGCAGCGGGAACCGGAGAACTGCACCGGGAGATTGTATCGCGCGTCAACAGTTAACGTGGAGTCAATACCGCGCTAAATCCCTGCCACATGCCCAAAAACATCGCGTGCGTCATGCGTTGAAAATCTGCCGGAGAAGAGTCCGCAATGTAGACATAGCTGCTATCCCCCCCGCGTATCACAAAGAGATGACCTCCTGGAAAGTAGTAGCTATCGCGCACACTCACAATCACAGGATACCCTTTATTACTCAGGCTTATGATGTCATCCAATGTACGCGCATGGCTGAGGCTCGCATTGAAGCCAAAATACGCCGCCGTAAGCGCGACACCATCCTCGCGCAACAGCCCCTCAGACACCGACCATACTCCCAGATTCAACTCCACCTGCAGGACATCGGCAGCGATAAGATGGCGACCATACGCATTCATCACCTCCTCCATGGAAATGCCCGAACAGGAGGAGTAGGACCATACATTCCATTGATAATCGGTATAGTACTGCCTGCGGTCAGCGGAATCCACGCGCACCAGGCGCTGGCTGGCCGTAAGCGGGAGGCCAGGAGCCTGATTCTGGTGCGCAGCGGTATTTAGAGCAATACCGGTGGTATGCTGCGCGAAGCTGAGTAAGGCGATGCCGTCGTTTAACTCGTGCAGCGCCCCATCCACAATGCCACTCTGTATAAACAGGGTAAGCAACAACATTACGAGCAGGCAAACTGTGACAAACATGCGATGGCGGGTATACCAGGAAGAGGGTAGTGTAAAGGCAGGAGGAGTTACAGGTTTCTCCAGGCCCAGCAGCGTTCCATCCTGGAGCTGCAAAACTAAGGTAATACGACGGTCAGATGATACGCCCGGCTCCTGGCTCTGGAGAGCAAGTCTACGGACATAGCGTCTCCGTTCGAGGAAAACACTGACGACAATACTGCCTATGATCAGCACTATTGTCAAAAGCAAGAGCGCCGTGATTACGGCAGACGACATACATTACCCTCACAACAAATAGATTTCTCCTGATCTCTTCTATAAGAGTATAACGCCGATCTTAGCAATACTATGGGGTATTGCCAGAATACAACCAGAATTTGCTATATGCGCGGAGGAAATCTTAACCAACCCGGCCGGGTTGGTGGCTACATTTGTTCATCCGCTTATTCACCATTGACATTTCACTCTCCTGATACTTTAGTTATAGCCTGCCTCTAACGATGCCGGTGCAATTTTTAGCACCACAGTTACATTTCATTGACCAGGACTTTGGGCTGAGTTGCGCATAATCGAGAGTTAGCTCCTCTCCCGCTTCAATGTCTCTAAGGGCTATCATTTCATCGCCTGCAGGTGCGATATTCGGGTCGCAACTATGATTGCCATAATTCGAAGGGTCTTCTGCTCGTGAGACAGTACTCACACGATGGGTACCATTACCCAGATAGACAGCGTCATATGACTGAACAGCTCTGATGTAATCCTGAAACTCCTTATCGGTCATAACGACCCAGGAATGCTTACCGGAAGTAACTGTAAATCGCTCACCCTTCTTGAAAGGCTCTTTAGCAAATAACCCCTTACCCTCTATAGGCGAGTCACGAACTTCAATTTTTGGATGTAATACTAATGCCATAAGCTCAGTATATGCCAGCTTCCGCAGAAGGACAAGCTGCTTTTATCACATTACTTTACAGAACCGTGAAAAGAAGAAAGGCTCCTATGCTACGCGCATATCATATACTTCCAGATCCCGCGCCATCTGACGGCGATATATTTTTACTCTGTGGACATGCAAAGTAAGAGATAGCACCAGGTACTCAACCTCATCGCCTTCGGCAACGGGCCGTACATTGAGATTGCCATGCTTTTGCAAGCGGAAAGTTCTACTTTCCCCGGCATCGATTATCCCCAGCATATGGTAATCATGGTACACACGCCAGGACACATTCGTCATATTCTCTACAATTAACTCCTCGTCATCCCCACCCATTGCCAGCCGAACGCGCTGCTGTAAACGCCGGAGCCATCCTCCGGAACGTTGAGGCCTCGTCTCGAGTGGCGGAGCCTCCGGGCGATCCACCTCAGTCGCAAATTCTGTAGCCATTATATTCCTCTGTCCTTTCTGCTATGAGTTGTCTATAACACTAGCCCGTCGCTATTATCTGACCAGAGTCAGCCGCTGGCTCTCAGTTTCCACCTGCGTTCCACATACTCGCCCTATACGCTCGGCCAACGATGGTTCCCATAGGAACACTCGCCGTTGTTTATCGCCTTGCCCCGCTAACAAATGTAACCCCCGGCAAACACGACTTCTTCCCAGCCATCTCACCATCAACTCGTCCGCTTGAAACACCCGCCTCCGCCTCTGAATACTTACCAATGCTGCCACAATAACAAAGAGTATTATGGCTATAAGAAATGCAAGAAGTGAGTATTGATAAGCCAACCACAAAATGAACGT
The DNA here is from genome assembly GCA_035653615.1 of Ktedonobacteraceae bacterium. Classification (NCBI taxonomy): domain Bacteria; kingdom Bacillati; phylum Chloroflexota; class Ktedonobacteria; order Ktedonobacterales; family Ktedonobacteraceae; species Ktedonobacteraceae bacterium. The sequence continues at coordinate 45,161 of DASRBN010000007.1, forward strand.
TACCAGCATAAGTATCACAGTTGCTACCAGGAACACCCTGAGCAGCCTGTTCTCCAACCGGCGCGAGTAGGAGTAACGCGCCAGGCCCATCGCTAAAAGCACTTCCAGCATTGCCGTTTCCATTGATCCTGCCCCATAGGATGGGAGAATAAGCCATATTTTACGCTCGCCCAAAAAAGAGGTATGAACTTCAGGCATGTGCAGGGTGCTTTTGAATGAACAACGCAAACCTGGAGTATCGCTTTGCATATGAGCTTCATATATAATGCGCGAAAAAGTATCCTGGATGTATGCCGGCACCCGATTACTCCGTGCATTGCGGCGTAGCAGAATCCTTCGCACATGCCTGCCCTTGGCAGTATGCCGATGGCCAAGTTTTGCCCGTAGTCGCAGCCACTCTGTTTGAGGTAATGGTTGCTCGCGCAGATCAGGGCCATAATAAGCCGCGAGCCTGCTCTCCAGATCGGCTTTGTCATTATCTCTACGCGCTTCGAAATCCCGTTCGTGCATCTTTAGTCACTTCCTCTCATCTTCTAGCAAGTGCCGGAGTCGATCACGCGCACGATTCAGCCGTGACTTTACTGTACCAATCGGCCATCCTAATACCTGGGCTATATCAGCTTCGGTAAGATCGGCCCCATAGCGCAGAGCAATTACACGCCGTTGATCTGTGCTAAGTTGAATGAGCGCCTGGCGCACCTGTTCGCGCTCGGCCACCCACGCTTGCAAATCTCTTTGTTGCGAGACATTTGAACCGCCCTGATAGTGTGGATCGTCGACCTCGTCCAGGGGTAGCGGAAGCCGGTAGATATCTTGCCGCTCCATCTCGTCTAGTGCATGCCGGTAAAGAATGCGCATCAACCAGGGACGAAAAGGCTTCCCAGGCTGAAAACGCGGTAACCCGCGCCATGCCAACAAAAAAGTTCCCTGTGTAATATCTTCCGCCAGCGAACGATGATGGCAAAGCCGCAGCGCTGCTGCCATGATAACGGCATGATAAGCCTCCCACAGCAGGCGAAAAGCCTCCTGATCTCCAGATGCTGCTCTTTGAATGATCTCATCTTCACAAGGAACCACTGTCGCTCCTCTCCTCTGAATATGTACTACGCCAGAAAGCAAGCAAAAGGTTCCATGTCTTCCCATTACTTAAAAATAAATGAGAATCCTGAGAATTTGTAACTCTGGAGTTAAGAGTAGCAACTTTTTCAGAAGAAAATTCGTGCAATATATGTGGGAGAAAACTTCTTTGGAATTCTTGAGTAATTCCACCAAATATGTAGTAAGAAGTATGTATTGCTGTAACTTATAACAGCAACAGTTGAGAGCCAATTTTTCCCCTTGAAAAGGCGGGGTCCTTTTCGATACGTTATTAGACGATTTCAAACACCATTTTCTCTAGGGAAGCAGCAGCCCTTTTTATTCGATAAAGAAAGATGTTTCAGATGCAAATCCAGGAAATCCAGGAACCAAATAGAGCGCCATATGCCGAAATCCCGGATGGTGTGCTGGCTCAACAGGCACTTGCAGGAGATCAATGGGCATTCGAAACGCTCGTACACCGCTACAGCACTCCGCTCTTCAACTTTATTTGTCACTTACTGGGGGATTATGACCTGGCCTGTGATGTGCTACAACAGGTTTTCCTCCAGCTCTTTATTTCCCTCTCCACACTGCACAAGGATAAACCGCTGAAGTCCTGGCTGTTTCAGGTTGCGCGCAATCGCTGCCTGGACGAACTTCGCCGCAAACGCGTCGTTCATTTCTCGGAGCTAGAAATTGGCGGTGATGACGAAGAACCAGCTCTGGCTGCATTGCCCGATAACGGTCCTTTACCGGAAGAGTTGGTAGAACATCGCGACATGCAGCGCCTCTTGCAACGAGCTATCCAGGGATTACCTCCACGTTTCCGCTCGGTCGTTATATTGCGCTATACCGCCCAGCTCAGTTTTTCTGAAATCGGCCAGTCATTAGGAATGCCGGAAGCAACTGCAAAAACATATTTTCAACGTGCCAAGCCATTGCTCCGGGCGGCACTGGCGACACAACTTCAAGCCACTGCATCTTATTGACCGCGCATATTGTAGAGCTAAAAAGGAGTTTGCGAATGGGCAAACTCCTTTCAATGCTAGCTTACTCCTGCATCTCTTGTTACGGGCACAGGCGGAAATTGTAACTGGTAGAGGGCATTTTTGAGCAGAGCCAACAATGTATTGGTCGTCTCCTCATAGAGATCAGGAGCCGTTTCGATACGCTCTTCCAGTAAAGCGACACAGCGCTGGTACATGCGTACCAGGTAACCCGGATCACCCTCTCGCGAAGTTATTACCGCACGAGCCCCATTGAGCGCTGCTTCGTAAAACTGGTTGGCGCGGGCATAACAATCGCTGGCATAATCCTGCTCGCTGGCAGCGCGACCGAGTTCTTCGGCAACCGTTCCGGCAGCGAAGAAGAGTTCGGCCCGACTGATGGGGTTTCGCGAACCTCCGGCAAGGCTACCTGATAAGTCAGGGAAATGCGGCAGATATGCTGAGCGATACGCTATACTTCGCACATCCATCATCAATGCATTGTGCAAATGCGTTCCTGAAGCATCCTCCCATAAAAATGTGCTAAAAGATTCCTGGCAGAGGTAAGATGCTATTGCTCTATTGCGATTGGCCGTATCCTGATATCCATCCAATCGAGCGGCAGCTGCCCGCTCTACGTACACACGTATCATATACGCCAGGGCAACGAAGACACTGGTATCAAGCTCAATAGATGAGGCATCAGCATCCTTTAAATGCTCCTCATAGCGCATAAGTACCTGCCGGCACTGCTCCTCCGCATCTTGTAGCAAGGAGGTGAGCGTGGAAAAAGTGCGCTTGCTATCCTGGTCTTTCTGCGCTTTAGAAAGCCCTCTGCGCCAGGCATAGAAGTCCAGCTGGACCAGCGCTAGAGTCAGCCCAACTTTTGCCTCTTCCTTGTAATCACCGCTTACCTGGTAGACACTCTTACTCTGGATCAGAAAGCTGATAGCGCGCTGGTACTGTCGTTCAATCTCTTCCATAGTGAAACGGGGGTGAGAAGCATCCGCAAGCATTACCTCTTGCTGCAAGAGTTCATAGGTGCAATAGCCTAATCCCCAATAGAGCATGCCGGCGCTATTCATATCATGCAGGGAGTTCAGACACTCACGCGCTCGTTCGTAGCTTTCACACGCTTCGCGATAGGCTCCAAGGGCCCGGTAGGCATTGCCACAATGCAGTTCGATTTTAAAAAGCATTGCAGAAGATGTCCCATTCATCGAGTTTTTTTGCAGGCTATGTAATGCTCGTATGTAGTAATTTAATGCCGTTTGGTAAGCCTCAGCCAGGTAATAGTTGTTACCAAGTTCATCGAGGATTGCTGGATAGTGGCGTGCCGGAGCAAGCATGAGCGCGCGTTCAAAAGCATACAGTGCCGTCGAGAGATTATTATTCTGCTGGGCTATCAGTCCTAACAGAAAATAGTAGCGGGCTTGCCGTGCGGGTGGCAACAATGCAATAGCCTCGGGAGATAGCATTGGTAACTGTTCATAGTGAACCGGGAACGTATTGAACTCGGTATGGTCAAGCATGGTATCGAGCAGGACCAGCTCATCATCCTGAATCATGTGACCGGTAGCGGCTGTCAGACCCAGATCATTCATCGTGGATAATGTTCCCGAAGACTCAGGCTGCACAAAAAGAGTAGTAAAGTAGTCCTCAGACTGCTCCAGTCGCTGCGCAAAAAATTTGAGCGCATCCGGGGAGGGCACTATTTTATTCCGTTCTACAGCACTGACATAGGACTTTGAGAACCGGTCTCCTCCCAGTTCAGTTTGTGTCAGGTTACGCTGCCGGCGTGCCTGTCGAATATACTCCCCAATACCCTCTGTCATCTCTTTAACCTCCCGGGGCCACGAAACGTCCTCATGATGCAAGCATTGGCCCCTCTTTATTTATAAAAATCTGTCTCCCTCAGAAAACATCAGTTGTATTTTACCTTATTTTTTGTAACTGTTCAATAAAAAATAGCCCTTTTTCCTTGGAAGTTCATTAGAATTCTGGAGAAATGTCGAAAATTCCATGAAACGCTTCCTCATCCTTAATCGTATTAACGGTAGTAACCCTACATTCTGGCAGAGAGCACATCATTCCGTTGAAGCAAAGCAGGCATGCTCACCAGTACTCTTATTTACATTACAACTGGCCTTTTTTCCTTTGCCTGTTATGCTTGAAGGGATTCAAGTATAGATAAAGGACACTCTTATGAAACAACCCGAGCAGGCACAAGCTCGCCGCATATATATTCCCGCCGTCGCAATACAGCGGGCTACCTATCGCAAATCCTGGGGCAAAATTCCGGTGGCTACTATGGATGCCCCTGACCAAATTTGCGGCCTGGCACAACGCGTGGGCTATACCGGCAAATCAGACAACGACCTGGCTATTTACCGGCTCAAGGTGAGGATTGGTCAATCCGCTCCCGTCTTCACCATCCCAGGCTTCTTCGTGATTGAGGAGGGCATATTTGAGGACTACGATCTCTGGCTTGCAAATCACGAACTAAAGTAGCATCTCGTTTCCCGCCCGCAGGTAAAGATGAAAAATGGCGAAATAGCTCAATAAGGGCAGAACACCTTATGGCTTCTGTAACTGCCCTTTTGAGAGCCATTCGCCTTTACTTCGCCCTACCTGCTGAACGTCTCAAGGGCCTGGTTCCAGCTTCACCTTTGCCCTGCTAGCCTGAGCCTGACCCCCTAGATAAGGGAGTTGAACAGGCAAGACTGTTTTAATGAAATCTGGAACGGAAGGTGGAGTGAGTACCGGCTTCTTCTGGCGCTTCTCCTCGTACTTACGCACGCCCGCTTCCTTACCCATGGCAATTACCTTCTTATATATCCTGGTATATTTATTAGCCATGGCACGCACCGAAAAATTCTTCTCGATGTATGCACGCGTCTCATCGCGATTAATGTCATCAATACGCGGGATGAACCGTGCCATCTCTTCTACGTCATGCACCAGGAAACCGGTTTTGCGATGCGCCACAATCTCTGGCGCGGCTCCCCGCGGGAACGAAATGACGGGACAGCCCAGCGCCATGGACTCAATCATGACCATCCCAAAGGGTTCGTTCCACTCGATAGGATTGAGAAATCCCCGTGCCTGGCTCAAGAGGCGAATCTTTTGCTCCATATTTACCGGCCCAATATATTTGACCTGTTCGTCATCAATATGGGGCTTGATCAACTCTTCAAAGTAGTTAATCGACTCGGGTAAATGACGATCTACGATACCTGCGAGAGTAAGCGGTACTCCCGCTTTGCGCGCAGCCTCGATTGCCAGGTGCGGACCCTTCTCAGGCATGAAGCGGCCCAACCACACAAAAAAATCGCCTCGCGGTACATCTAACGGGCGAAATGTCTCCATCGGTATGCCATGGTGTACGACTCCCACAAAATTCAGGTTATGGGGCACCTCCTCCATGGCACTTTCACTAATCGCGACCACCGGCACAAATGGAGCCCACTCCATATAATATTTATCCGCTTCACCTGTCCATTCTCGCACACGATCAAACGGGAAACAGCTGTGCAGCGTCGTTACATGAGGTGTCTCTAGATGAGCCGAAAGCGGAAAAATGTACATATCCGAACTTGAGGAAAGATGGGTATGTACAATATCAAAATCGGAATCCTTGACTTGCTCAAAAGACTTGTACAGGTGGTAAAAAGGCTTCAGGTGCGCAGCCCATGGTATTCCCTCATCAATCAATGATTTCGGGAAAAATGACACTTGCTTTGCCGAGGTTCTGGCATCGCCCGGCGCAAATAACGTGACATCATGCCCCTGCGCCACCTGCTCCTCTACCAGATTATAAATCACAATCTCCGTCCCACCATAGTTCTTCGGCGGAATAGCTATCCAGGGGGGAGCTATGTGAGCTATTTTCATTCTGCATCCTTTCATGCTGGTATCTCAGCCCCTGCACACGGTCTACCTCGTTCATAACCTCATACCCGGCAGAAGCCTTGATACCATAACATCACCACTTTCCATCATCCATCTCCCCTTCTCTCTTGTGTCTCACACGGACACGTAGAAGACTCTCTCTATCTTCCCACCGCAATCATAACCCAAATAGTATTGTTTGTCAAGTACTTGACCGAAGAGATTGAATTTTTCATGGATTTTTTATATTCTTAATCTATTTCTAAGCTTAGCACTTTTTCGTCTCTTCTACTGCTCTAGCAAGAGTCAATGGAAGCCTATAGAACACCGGCAGCCTGGTATTTTATAAGGGTCTCCGTTTCCCTCAACCATAACGAGGAACTTCAATCATGTAGCAGTTGAAATACAAAAGGCTCCGATTTTCAGTTTTACCTGTACGGAGCCTTTTGTACGGAATCAGAGAAGGAGAAGGAAAAAGATTTGCTCTAGTTTTAATATTCCTTTCGAAAAGGGATTTTGAGATAAATAAAATAATATCCGCTCCACTTATTGCCTGGCGAGATAATGCCAGTCATACAATGTAGAGCGGCATTGTACGTGACGTTTTTAACGCCATTCCCCCCGTACAATCCAATACAAACAGTAATACGTCAAAGGATTTTTCATGGATTACTTGCACCTTCAGATTGCATTGCTATTAGTTCTTCCAGAAGTGCTTTTCAGCACCCATTGAACCTGGTGAGACCGCCTGGCAAGTTAAGGTGGGGGAAACGCTTTGCCTTCCATCTGCTCAAACGCAAAGCGCAGAGAACGCGGAACAGGATGCGGACGACCGTTGAGATAATTACACCAGACCATGACCGATTTACCTGCCGCAAAGATGCGTTCGTGTTCGGTCATATCGCGTATCTGGTGTTCCATTGTGAAGCTGGTGCGCCCTACCCGCACCACACGGACACCGACTTCGACACGATCAGAACGGATCAAGGGCAGTTCATACGTGCAAGAAATCTCTTTGACCAGCAGACCGTAATGGCTTCCATTGGGCCGCGTTTGAATGCGAGGATTATGCGGTGGATGCGAAACAATGCCTTCGACCTCCTGATGCTCCTCACGGGAGGGCCATTCATTCAGCCAGGTTTCGAGCTGGTTGAAATAATAGCTTCTGGCCTCCTCGAAATAGGTAAAGTAGACGGTATTGTTCACATGCGCCAGGGGATCAAGGTCCCGGAAGCGGATTTGTACTGGATACCAGCACGGAAAGGAATCATCCATAGTTCTTTCTTACCCTTTCATCCTCATTCGTACTTCATATTACCAGAAGCAATGGGCGCAAAACAAGAGACCTTTCACAATAAAAATTGACCCATCCAGGTTTTTATCATTACCCGGCCCATCAATCTGTTACAATAGAAGCAGAGGCCGGTCCCAAAATGATCTAATCGCAGCCTGATCTCGTATTATTAGATAGGGAGTGTAAAAAAACTGCTATGCAGAGTTTTTCGGATGCTGATATCAGAGACGAACCAAGTGATGAAGCGCTGCTTAATGCGATTGCCGGGGGAGCTGCATGGGCCATGGAATTGCTGTACCAGCGCTATAGCCGCATCCTCTACTCGCTTGCCTATCGCATGGTAGCGGATCACCAGGTAGCCGAAGACCTGCTACAAGACGCATTTATAGCCGTGTGGAAACGGGCCACCTCCTTTTCTCCCCAGGCGGGAGGAGCACGCAGCTGGCTGATCTCTATCCTCCATCACCGCACGATTGATTACCTGCGCAAAGTACGCCGCCGCTCAGTCTTACACGAAGCCCCGTTGCAAGAAGTTGAATTCGAAGAAACAGTTGTATTTCCCGATGTCTGGGATGAAGCATGGCGGAACGTCCAGAGTTCGCAGGTACGAGCGGCTCTCATGAAGATTGCCCCCGAACAACGCCTGGTAATCGAACTGGCCTACTTTCAAGGATGGACACATGTTGAAATTGCCGAGGGTACGCAAGTGCCTCTCGGTACGGTCAAGGCCCGCATGCGTCTTGGTCTCCACCACCTCAAGCGCATTCTTAAGAAGGAGGGCATGGATGAGGTCTAAGCATCTTTCTCAAACCAGGTGCAATTTGCACCCATTTATGGCTGGCTCCCCTTATCAGGCCTGTCAACCACCGGTTCGGGCATACCGGGAATCTTAAAAACCAGGCGTACAGAGCCAAATTGCACGACATCGCCATGTTGCAACGGTTCCGGCTTCAGCGGAATTAGAGGTGTTTCACCAAGCCGCGTCTTGTTGCGGCTCTTCAAGTCCTCGATATGAAAGGCTGTCTTCTCGTAACGTATACGCGCGTGCTGCCGCGAGACTGTCATACGAGGATCGACAGGTGTAAGATCGATTTCAGGTTTCAGGCCGCGCTTCGGGTCAACGCGCCCGACGATCACATACTTATCCTTAATGGCGAAGCGCTGTATATCTTTCCCATCTTTCTCCAGGCATAAATATGCATACACTCCCTCTTCCGCTGGCACAAGCTGTACACCATCCACAGCAGTAGGTACATCTGTTACCGTATCATCGATCACCGTATCGCTTAAGGAAATATCCCCTGTATCTCGAACCGTCGTCATTTCACCCGTTATATGGGCACCCCCAGGCTGATCACCTGCAAGCGAGCGTTGTGGAAGAGGCAAGGCCTCTAAAGCCGTAAGCAGTGCGGTGGCATTCGGGAAGCGCTGAGCCGGGTCCTTCGCCATAGCCCGGTCGATCACAGCTTGCAGTGCCGCGGGCGTATTGGGACGGAACTGTTCCAGGCGAGGAACAGGAGCGCTGCTCTGTAACGCGGCCGTCTCAGCAGGTGTATGCCCGACAAAAGGGGCCCGGCCCGTCACCAGTTCAAATAAAATCAACCCGAGTTGATAGACATCCGTCCAGGGGCCAACTGGCCCCTGCTGCAAAGATTCAGGCGCCAGATAGCGAGGGTCTAGATTCCAGAGATCATCCGCCTGCTGGCTATGAATATAGCCGAGTTGCGTCATTAATAAACGCAGCCCGACATCGTCTAATTGTACGCGATCCGCGCCATCTACAGTGTCTACCGTTACCAGCTGCGGGCGCAGGTCTGTATCTATTATTCCTTCTGCCTGTAAAGCAAATAGTCCCTGCGCCATCTGCTGCGCGATATCCACCGCGCGCCGCAAATTTAATGCTTCGTCCTCGAGTATGCTGCGCAGCGTCACTCCGCGCGGTGGATCGGTCGCGATGAATGCGCGGGAGCCATCTATCCCCCAATCGTAGACATGGATCACATGCGGGGACTCTACCTGGCGCCTTCGTTCCAGCGGTTGGAGCAGCTGTTGCGCAACCTCCGCTCCTATAGTTGGTGGCACTTCCAGCACCAGCAACCCCACCACATCACTCGTATTGCGATTATAGGCGCTATACATCGAAAGAATAGAGCCGCTCGCGAGAACCTGTCCTACCCGATAGATACCTCCGATCAAACGGGAATCGCGCTGCGCCATACCTGCCTCCTTGTGGGAAGAAGTACAACTTTCAATTGTACAAATTTTTCTTCACATAATCCTTAATAGCCTGCCAGTTGCCATTCACAGGTAATAAAATGTATTGCCCATTGTTGGATGTGGCATCCATCAACACATTTTGATTGCTTAAGCTCACACGGTGCGCACTATCTAGATTCATCTTCTGGGCAAACAGTCCCAGATCGGCCAGCGACAGATTTGTGTAGATGGCTTTTGACAGCACGTTCAATGCATTATACAGGCTAGGCCAGGTAGAAACCGACTTCACCTTTGATAGCGCGGCCTTGATGATGATCTGCTGCCGTGCCGAACGGGCAAAATCGGTCAACTCGGCCTGATTCTCAGACGTGCCCTTGCCACATACTTCCAGTGGCTCACGCGCGCGCGCATATTCAATCGCTCGGGCACCATCCATATGCTGCCAACCCTTGTTGAATTGAACCTTAATCCAGCCCGGGTCTATGCTTGCATCATCATTCCTTGGATAGCAGGCATTGAAGGAATCGGGCACATAGACATCGATTCCACCAATGGCGTCAATGAAATCCTTAAATCCTGTGAAATTGATGGTCAACCAGTATTTCACATCCAGGCCGGTAATAAGCGATATCTTTTGCGCTGCCGCATTGCCGCCCGCAACCGGATTCGCATTGTTATTGGATGCATACTCGTAGACAGAATTGATTTTACCATAATTTCCAGAGCCTTCTGGAATCTGCACCCAGAGGTCTCGCGGCACCGATACCAGCGTAGTATGACCATTATTCGGTAGCAGGCTCATCACTACCAGAGAATCTGTCAGGTATGCTCCATCATGACCGCTTCCACCATAACCCATCACCAGCAGGTTTACGCGATCACTGCCCCCCATGTAGCCTGTCTGCGTGCTGAGTGGAGATTGGGTAGAAATCGCCGAACCGAATGCCAGCACCTTTTGCAGGGTTACTGCCGCAAAGCCTATAACTATCACTAGCAGCAGTACGACAGACAGGCATCCGATCAGGCAACCTTTGCGCCTGCGCGGACGCCGGTTTGAAGCCGGACGCGCAACCGGACGTCCTGAGCTATAACTTCCAGGGCTTCTTCCCGGTGTCGCATCAGGCCTGGCCGGGGGCGAGGGAGCAGACGATTGGACAGGAGGCCACGCTTGATCCTGAACCTGTTGCTGGGGCGCTCTTAGTATGAATGGTTCTGGCTTCTGCATATTTGCACCAGGCTCAGGAGAGAGAGGCGTAAATTGATAAGGGCGACGCGAAGACCCTCTTCTACTGCTGGATGGGCCTGTACCGATCGTTTCGTCCGCGTTATTTCTATTCACAGCAGGATACCCGTTGGCTCCCTGACCCTTACCCTGAACACGCCCACATACACCACAAAACCTGGCACCCGCGGGTAACTCGGAACCACAATATTCACACTGGCTCATAAAAACTCCTTACCATGGGAGATAAAAAAGCAAGTAAACAGTAATAAAAATCCTTGAAGTATCAGATTATAGAGATCAATGTTCTATTTTAGAATGCATAAGCGACTGATCACTAAGTATATGAACGAATCAATTACCAGGAAGTCTCATTTCCCAGCAATGAGCAAAGAGCAGAATCCAGGATGACCGCAAGGCCGATGACCGGTTTTGGTTGTCAATCGGCGATGGGCGCAGTAAACCGGCCTCTACGGTAGAGGCCGGTTTACTGCGCCCATCGCCGATTCATTCAAATGAATGGAGAACCTATTTTTTTGACCAATCATTTATGGCTTTAGCATCCTTGCCATGACGAGTAGCCACGATTTCGGCCATAATTGCCAGGGCCATCTCTTCAGGCGAGGTTGCACCTATATTCAATCCGATCGGGCCATGAATGCGGCGCAACTGTTCATCTGTCAGTCCCTTCTGCCTCAGTCGCTCATCACGCTCCTCTTTCGTCTTGCGGCTGCCAATCGCACCGATATAGCCGACATTGCGTGATAACACAACCTGCAATGTCGGCTCGTCGAACTTGGGATCATGTGTCAAAACGGCAACCGAGGTCGAAGGATTGAGATCCATCTCCTGCAAGACCTCATCGGGCCAGGCCACAATCAGCTCATCGGCATGCGGGAAGCGTTCGCGGGTAGCGAATGCCGCGCGCGCATCGATCACTACGACGCGATAATGCAGGGTTTTGGCAAAAGTAGTCAAAGGGATAGCAATGTGCCCCGCGCCTACAATTAAAAGCGTTGGCGGCGGCGGAAAGCCCTCGATGAAGACATCAAAAGCTAAAGCACCGGTTTCGCTTTCCACGCTGTAGGTTTGCGTTCCTGCATCCCCATTCCAGATGGCCCGCTCGGCATCCTCAACAACCAGGGTATCAAGCGCGGCATTTCCAAGCGTGCCGCGCGTTTTTTTGCCCGGATACACCAGCATCTTCGCGCCTAGATACTCCTCCTCGCCCTGCACGATGGTGGCCAATGCGACACCTTTTTCCTGCTTCAGCAAATCCCTCAATTCGTCGTAAAGTTCGCCCATGACCTTACCAATCCAATCGCTCGACGAAGACACGAATCGTTCCGCCGCAGGCCAGCCCTATCTTCTCGAAGTTTTCCTCTTCTGAAATGCCAAATTCGAGCATCTGCGGCTTGCCCGTCTTAATCACTTCCATGGCCGAATGCACGACAGCAGGCTCAACACATCCCCCGCTGACCGAACCGGACAACTCGCCTTTCTCGCTCACTGCCAGTTTTGCTCCTGGCCTGCGGGGAGCCGATCCGGCCATCGATACGACAGTAGCCACCGCCACACGCTCGCCGTTTTCGCGCCACTTCTCGACATCAGGCAGAATATCACGCATAACAGACCTCCTTTTCGTTGGTACACGCCATTCTATATGGATTACCGCTCACCACACCCGTGGCTTACTCCATTCAGCAGCAGCTTTACGGCGGGCCGCCGCGCTGCGTACCGGCCTGCTATCGTCGATAGCCGCCAGTAGATTGCCCAGGCTGATCAAGCTATCCAGGTTATGAGCAGGCAAAAAATTATCGATATACGGCAGTGCTGTCTTCATACCAATCGTCAGCGGTCGGTAATCAGGAGAACCCAGCAACGGATTCAGCCAGATCAACCGGTGACAGTTGTGCTGCAAGCGATCCATCTCCACTTCAAGCATACCCGCGTCGCCACGATCCCAGCCATCGCTGATAATCAGCACTACGGCCCCATGCCCCAGTACACGCCTGGCCCATTTACGATTGAAGTAGTGCAGCGCGTCCCCAATACGTGTTCCGCCCGACCAATCCTGCACTAATTTTGACACATCGCGCACGGCATCGTCGACATCACGTTTCTTTAACTGGCGCGTAATACGTGTAAGCCGCGTACCGAAAACAAACGCCTCTACATTCATCAAGCCATTAGAAATGGTATGAATGAAATGCAAGAGCAGCCGTGAATACAGGCTCATCGAACCACTGATATCACAGATGATGACCAGCGGGCGCGGCTTATAGCGAATCTCGCGCCACGTCAGTTCCAGAAACTCCGCTCCATACTTGAGATTACGGCGCACGATACGCCGCATATCAGGATAGGAGCCATGGCGAGCAGGCGACTTGCGATGTGTAGGCCGCATACCCAGGTGCCAGCGCATCTCGGCCATCAACCGCTTGGCCTCCTGCACCTCATCCCAGGTAAAAGACTCAAAGTCTTTCTTCCTCAGCATCTCGATGGCACTGTACGCTGTTCCCTGTGGATTGGCGGCATCGTCGTCATCCTCCTGCTCGATGCGCTCATCCTTGCGACGGCGGCGTTCGCTTTCGCGCATCTCCGGGCGCAGGTCTTTACGCTGTTCCGACTGCGAATTGAGGTGTTCCGCCAGGCGTTTCCGTTCCGAAGGGGGCAGGCGCATCTGACGCTCATCCCGTTTTGCTGCCCCGGATGCATTGTTCGCCTTCTTATCCTGCCGATCTCGCATATACCAATAATACAGGAACAGCTGATTGAACACCGGCTCCTGCTCATGTTTGGCAAGCAGGCTGCACTTGAGCGTATTATAGAAATCCTCTTTGTTGGTGATATCGATATAATCCAGCGTCTCGGCAAGGTCGAGCATCTTGCGAGGCCCTACATCAATACCAGACTCCCAGAGAATACGCCCAAATTCGGTAAGCCGGAAAAGCAGGCGCGCGCCGCGCTCAAGTTCAACCGGACGCAGTGGCTCGGCAGCAAAGTAATCACCATTTTGTTGCGGTTGCCCCTGTATGCCCATACTCAGGCTACTCCCTGCGCCTTGCGGATCATCTTGTAGAGCTCGCTGCCGCCGGCCTTCAGTACATCATCCTGGTACTTGAGCAGCGCGCCCAATGTATCGCGTACCGGTCCCTCGACCAACTCTATCTGATTGAGCGCCAGTAGTGAGCTGATCCAGTCGAGCGTCTCGGCGATGCCGGGGGCCTTGAACAGATCGATACTGCGCAATTCGCGCACAAACGCGCATACCTGCTTGGCAAGCCGCTCCGGTACGCCGGGCATGCGTGCCAGCACAATAGAATATTCTTTCTCTAATGTAGGATAATCAATCCAATAATACAGGCAGCGCCTCCGCAGCGCATCATGAATCTCGCGCGTGCGGTTAGAGGTAATAATTACGACCGGCGTCTCTTTCGCACGAATGGTGCCGATTTCAGGAATTGTAATCTGGAAATCTGACAGCAGTTCGAGCAGATACGCCTCAAACTCCTCGTCACTGCGATCCAATTCATCGATGAGCAAAACAGGAGCTTTGGCATTCGACGGATCAATAGCCTGCAATAGCGGGCGGGTTATCAGAAAATCGGGACCAAAAATTTCCTTGAGTTCTTCAGAGCGGTTGAGTCGCTGTGCCTCCATCAGGCGAATATGCAGCATCTGGCGCGTATAATTCCACTCGTAGACGGCAGTGTTCACATCGATCCCCTCGTAACACTGCAAACGAATCAGGTTCGTATCGAGGACGGCAGCCAAAACTTTGGCTACCTCGGTCTTGCCAACTCCTGGCTCGCCTTCAAGCAAGAGCGGCTTGCGTCGTTTCAGCGCCAGGAACACGGCCGTTGCCAGGCTGCGATCGGCGATATAACGCTCGTCAAACATTGCCCGTTGTACATCTTCGATAGTCTTCAATTGTTCCTGGTCCAAAAAAAGCCTCCCAGAAAAACTAGTGCTATCCAGCACAAGAAAACGTTATGATACTACTCCTATTCTATGACTTTAAAAAGGGAAGCGTCAATGATACCACATCAGAAAAACCCCATTCCCTCTCCAGAATTTTATAAACCTACCGATTATAGAACCTGACCAATCGACATGCTTCAATATATTTCTTTATGTATTGGAGTATGTCAATACGTTGATGGAAAAAGTGCCAGATTGCATGGATGTAATTCATCGCTCACGATGACGCACATTGGCAACGAGATGAGAATTGTGGAAAGCGAGAGATAACCATGCAGGTCATAGCGCAGGCGGTAGGAAATAAGTTCTTGTATATTGCAAACCCGGCACATATTTGTTACCCTCTATATAGAAAAAAGCAGGGTGACACATCTATGAAGAACTTGATACGCCTTTCACGCGGTTTGAGGCCAAAATCTTCGTTCGTTCGAAGATTGGGCTGTATTGTGTTACTCTTACTGGTCATCATCGGTCCGCTGACCATTTACCTGGCAAGCAATCAGGGTGGCTTGAACCAATTAGTAAACAATGGTATCAAGCTATTTCCTCATAATGCGCCAGGGCAATCACTTACACTTCCACCGCAAAACTCACAGGGCGGCGGCAGCCATGGCACGCAAGGCCCACAGAAGGTACCAAATACTGCCAACGGCTGCGGCGTCACACAAAATCCCGACGGCTCCTATACTTTTTCATGGCTGCATGTAGCAAACGGTAAAATTGTCGATGCAAACAATTGCGTTGTTCACCTGGTAGGACTGAATATGGGAGGCTTGTTCCTGGCTTCAGCCGGGCATGCCCCTCCCTCCGCCATTAGCTGGTTCAAACAGCATATTGCCATGAATGTCGTGCGGGAAGCCTACAACGCCTACTGGTGGAACACCGATGTCTACGTGCCGGATGTAAGAATGCACTTCCGTCAATGGTTAGAGACGGTCGTAAAGTGGCAGGAGCAGCAAGGCAACTACGTGATCCTGGATAACGCCACCCAGTTTCACAATCCTCCTTGTGGCGATGATGGTATGGGCTATCATGTTAGCCTGTGCCCATCACAAAACCAGGCACAAAAGAACAATCCTCCCAATCCACAGGAGAAATCTTCTTACCAGCCGACTGCGCTTGCTGCCCTTGCCAGCCTGGCACAGTTGTATGCCAACGACCCCGCCATCATCTTCGATGTCTGGAATGAACCGGGCAACGCGGACTTACAGGGCATCTCGGAGCAAACCTACTTCCAGGATATGAACGCCCGCATCAACACGGTGCGGCAATATGCGCCTCGCTCACTTATCATGGTCTACAATCACGACCAGCCGGATATTGAATCCGGTCGCTTCCCCAACTTTTCACAGCCGAACATCATCTGGGATACCCACATCTATGATCCCAACTGGAATCCTTCGCAGGGTGCTTCTAAGAACGTCTCATTCGCACAGGCACATAACCAGGGGTTCATTATAGGAGAATGGGGCGGGCAATACGGCCAGCCGTCACCCAACACCATTATTCCTTTTATCCAGGCCAATGCGCTTGGTTCCACCTACTTCGATGCCGATATGCTGACTAATGGTGGATGGAAACATCCGACCAGTTTTAATAGCCTTGGCCAACAGGTGGCTGCAGCATATGCCACAATCTTTGTATCGCAATAAATTACTGTAGTTGTGTGCAAAATAATCCGGCGTTCCGCGGAATGCCGGATTATTTTGCACACGACCGTAGCAGCCTAGACTAATATCTTCCCATCCTTCAAAAACAGTGTATCATCAACCCGGACCTCGCCCGATTTGCGTAGATCACAGACCATATCCCAATGCAGGGCCGACTGATTTTCCCCTCCTGTTTCAGGATAGCTAGCGCCCAATGCAAAATGTACCGTCCCGCCCATTTTTTCGTCAAACAGTGTGTTCTTAGTACTGCGGTCCACTCGTGGGTTGTTGCCAAAAGCAAATTCGCCCAGGTAACGAGATCCGGCGTCCAGATCTAACATTTGCTCCAGGAAGTCCTGGCCCTGCCTCGCGCTCGCCTCCACCACCCTTCCCTCGCGGAATACTAACCGTATACCCTCGATAGTGCGGCCTTCATAGTTAGAGGGTATATCAAACTGGACGACCCCATTGGCGCTGTTCTCGACCGGACCGGTAAAAAACTCGCCGCTAGGAAAGTTCCGTTTCCCATCACTATTGATGAACACCCGGTCTTGAATGGAGAGCGTCAAATCTGTTCCCTCGCCCTGAATACGCACCTGCTTATGACCAGCAAGCCAGTCTACCAGTCGTTGCTGCTTTGCCGCCAGTTCCTTCCAGCGCGCTATCGGATCGGCATCATTGAGGAAGCACACATCGAACACAAACTCCTCAAATTCGCGCAGTGACATACCGGCATCCTGGGCATAGGCCATTGTGGGATAGAGGGTTGATGACCAGCGGAATGTCTTCTCCTGGGCGCGTTTGCGCAATACGTGGGTGACACTTTGATTGGCCTGCCGCCGTTTCGCCACGCGTGCCGGCACAATCCCGCTCCAGGCACGTGTATTGCCTTCCGACTCGATAGTAAGCCGGGCATCGACCTTTTCTGCCAGCGCATTCATCACAGGCGATGGCCTCAGCAGTTGCTCATTGCTTCCTTCCTGCAAAAGAATCTCATCGAGGCTTTCCAGGTCAATTAAAGGCACAGGGAAAGCCCCGACATGTAACAGTTCGCTATAAACGGCCTCCACCAGCGGCGCAGCCAATGGGGTAGCGCGAATTAAGACCGTTTCTCCTGCTTTCACATACAGGCAATAACGGACGAGCGTGTGCGCCCATCGCTCAATACGGATATCATGCATACTCGTTGTTTCTAGAAAGGGCATTTTCACCAGTCAGGCATGCCCTTTTTACCTCCTTATAATAATGCTAATGTTAGATACAACGATTATGGGCAAGGGTGGGGTTCAAAATACTGAGGGCTTTCTGGCAATCGCCTGGATGGGAAAACGATATGACCGTCTTTTCCGTCTATAGTAATGGGCCAGGAGACCTTGCGCTGCAACATACCTGGGACGAATACAAGGCGCATCCCAAGACTGTAAAAGATATATAACCGGCAAGAGAACATTGGGATCAGGAAGCTGCCGATTGTCAATCTCCTGATCTCCAACTCTTTTGCATAGCGGATGCCCTCACAGGCGTGATAAGATGGGTGATGGCGCTCTTGCCTGAGGTAATATCTTAGATCAATTTATCTTATATGAAAGGGAAGCCGCATGAAGCACGTTCTTTCTGCCCTGGCAATAATCGCCGTTTTGTCGTTACTCTTATGCGGATGTGATGTAACCATAACGTCGAGTGGTTCAGCGACTGCTACTCCCTCGTCCGGCGCCACTCACTTTGGGGTACAGACAAAAACATCAGGTTGTCAAGCGCATGGAGGGCTTCCCGATTCGGCCTGTACCCCTGGCGCGATCTTCCCAAATGCGACAGCGCAGGAAATTTGCAAGTCTGGATACGCAAGCTCAGTACGCAACGTACCAACAAGTGAAAAAGATCAGGCCTATGCTGAGTATGGAATTACACATCACTCTTCAGGCCAATACGAAGTCGATCACCTCGTCTCCTTAGAGTTAGGTGGCTCCAATGACATCGCAAATCTCTGGCCTGAAGCGGCATCGCCAACTCCGGGGTTCCACCAGAAAGACCAGGTTGAAAACTACTTGCACAATCAGGTATGTTCAGGAGCTATTTCCTTGAAAGAGGCACAGATTGAAATCGCGACCAATTGGCTTGCCGTATATCAACGCATGCCCCATTAACAGGCATGAAGAGCATCATGAGATGGAGGATTCTTAAATATGACACAACAAAGTGACCGGGCTACCATGTTCCTGCTGGCAGGTGAAGGGGTGAAGATTTCTTACTACGTCAACGAGGATAATTCGTCCGAGCTTGACTATGAAGATGCTAATGGAACCCTCACCTTTCAGAGTGATCACCTGAACATCCAGAATTCCTCGCTGGGAACGCTCATCACCGCTACTCTCAAGTCGGCTGCTGATTCCGGTGCAAGGATGTTTACCCTGGTGCTACCACAAGTCAAGCTCGGCGGACAGACAGAGCAGCCCTTAGAAACATTAGGAATTATTACGCAGGACAATAGCACAAAATCAAAAGCAGGCGCGCAGCTCACCTATCAAGTGATACCTCTAAAAGGTACCGGGCAATATACAGATTATTAAGCCTGTGCCCATTTTGTATACAGCGACTCACTCATGAAGCATATTGAACAGAACTGGCAGGCGGAATACGAATGGGTTTGCGGCATTCGGAGCAGGAACTGGCAAAGATGGAAACATTGCAGCCTGGCAACAACCAGCAGTGAGAACAACTGCTACTCCCCGCGCAGTTTGCTATACACGACAATATCATGCCAATCGCCAGTTCGCCATTGAGCTTTGCGCATTACGCCATCACGTTGAAAGCCTGCTTTTTCCAGCGCCTTTTGTTCTGGGATATTTTCTATATCGGTTGAAGCCTCGACGCGCATGATCGGATATATTGCGAAGAGATAGGCGGCCAGGAGTTTTTGGGCCTCGCTGCCATAGCCCTTGCCGCGATATTCCGGCGAGAGGCTAATACCAATGTTATACGCAATGCTGCCCTCATTCGGCCCATAGCGCTCCTGGTGATAGCTCACCGATCCCACAACCTCGTCATCATAGTTGACCACCAGTAGCTCACCCTGGCGCGATCCGATCAGCCCATCCTCGGCAAAGCGCTTTTGTAAAGGGCCTGATGGATGAAAGCCGAAGTCATTGAACTCACCGTCATGCTTCGGATCAACATTCCAGGACTCGAGTAATGCCAGGTCAGCCTGTCTAACTGGCCGCAGATAAACCTTTTCACCTCGTATCATACTTTATCAATCCTTCTCATTAAAAATGCTTCCTGGTAACAAAAGTATAACATATAGCTATTCTTTTCTCCTTGCGCCGCTATGACAAACATCTACACGCGCATATCCAGAAATCCTCACCTATGCTCCAGCAGAAAATGCTTCATGAAGCGAACACGAAACGGGATATCCCTTATACTGAAAGTATGAGATAATGCAACAGCTAAAGGGAGGAGGTTCCTTTTCTGAATATATGAGATTATTCACAGTACTATTGTGCTGCAATTTCTACACATGAAAAAAATGCTATGCTACAACGTCTATTGTGAAGTATAGATTTCGACTCATTACAGAGCACTTGCACTGACGTGGGAAGAAACGAACGGCAGCATCCAGTTGTCTGTGAAAGCAGGCCTTATCGATAGAGCAAAGGAGACCGCTTATGATGCTCACCAGTGTCATCCTTCTACAGCTGATCGTCATCTTGCTTGTTGTGCAATGCTTCGGTTATCTCGCTCGCCTTATTGGGCAGCAATGGGTAATCGGAGAAATCCTTGCCGGTCTTGCCCTGGGTCCTTCACTGCTGGGTCACTTCTTCCCCAGTGTCGAGGCGGCCGTCTTCCCGGCAAGCGCGCTACCAACACTGCAAACGCTAGGTGATATTGGGCTGATCCTGTACATGTTTACATTAGGCACCCATATCGACATTCCTATGATGTTACGCCAGAGCCGCAAAGCTGGAGTAATCTCCGTGGCGAGCATAGCCCTTCCCCTGATCATGGGTGCAATTCTGGCCTATTTCCTGTTTCCTGGCCTGGCCGGTCCAAAGGCAACCTTGCTTACTTTCATGTTCCTGGTGGGAACAGCCATATCTCTGACCGCCTTTCCCGTATTGGCACGTCTTTTGACCGAAAGAAATATGTTGAGCACCAGAATTGGAACACTGGCATTGACGAGCGCGGCCGCAAATGACGTTATCGCCTGGTTCTTATTAGCGCTCATCATCGCTCTTGTTAATGCCAGGGGTGCGACCGCGGCACTGATCACAATAGGAGAAACGCTTCTCTTTATAGCGATTATGATTGGCATAATCCGCCCGTTGTTACTCTTAGCTGATAAGCGCATACCATCGAAGCCCCTGGTGCTTGCCATCACCATCATCCTGCTCCTGCTGTCCGCCTATACAACAAACACTATTGGCATTCACCCGGTGTTTGGTGCATTTATCATGGGCATCATCGTGCCTCGCAACGTCCTGTTTGTTGATCTGGTGCGCAGCGTAGATAAGACGAACGGCCTCTTGTTCCTGCCTCTCTACTTTGTCGCCACCGGCCTGCGAACCCAAATCGGATTGATAGGTAGTCCTGTTCTATGGCTCATCTGCTTGCTGGTGCTTGCTGTGGCCTGTTCTGGCAAAATCTTTGGAGCCACATTCTCCGCCCGCATGTTCGGAGATTCCTGGCGCGAATCGCTTAGCCTTGGCGTACTGATGAATACGCGAGGGTTGGTTGAACTCATCGTCCTCAATATTGGCCTGGACCTGGGTGTTCTTTCCCCAACCCTTTTCGCCATACTGGTAATCATGGCCGTCGTTACAACCATGATGGCTTCGCCGATCTTACCTTTACTTGGATACAAACGCATGAATCAGAAGGTAACCAGGGTACTCGAAGAGTATGTAGAAGGAAACGTCGTGTCAACAAAATGACTTTCGAATCAAAATGACATACGAACAAAGAAAGGATGGCTATTTGAGGCCATCCTTTCTTTTCATACTTTGAAAGAGACAGGTTGTTCTACTGAGCCCTCTCCGCCGCCTTTTGAATCGCCCGTCGCATCATCACCTTCGTCATATCACCACGATACGCCTGAGAGCCATGAATATCGCTCACCAGCTCCAGGTCATCGGCAGCATGACTGGCAGCTTCCGCGACGGTCGCGTCATCCAGTTGCTTGCCCACAAGGGCCGACTCCGTCGCGCTCGCGCGTGTGGGTTTCACCGAGGCACCGGTTATTGCCAGGCTTGCGGCGGAGCACGTGCCATCCTGACCCAGCGTGATAACTGCCGCGCAGCCGACAACAGCGTAATGTGAAGCCTTATTTTCCAGCTTCATATACGCGCTTCCGGTATGGGCCGGCGGAATGGCAAAACGCAGCTCTGTAACAATCTCACCCTGCTCAAGAGCGGTTGTGAAGACATCCACGAAGAAATCGTCGGCCTTGATGGTACGCTCACCGTTGGGTCCTTTGACTACGATATCGGCCTTAAGCGCCATCACGATAGCCGTCATATCAGCCGCGGGATCGGCATGTGAAACAGCCCCGCCAATCGTACCGCGATTGCGCACCTGCGGGTCGCCGATTACCGAGGCGGCGTCCGAGAGCGACGCAAAATGCTGGCGTATTACATCGGAACGTGCCAGCGTTGCATAGGTCGTCAGCGCGCCGACGGCAACTACTCCATTGTCTTCACGGATATAGGAAAGGCCTTGAATCCTGCCGATATCGATCAACACGCCGGGTTGAGCCAGGCGCAGCTTCATCATTGGCAGCAGGCTATGCCCGCCCGCCAGCAACTTGGCATCTTCCCCATGTTGCTGTAAGAGCGAGATAGCCTCATCCACCGACGTAGCGGGATAGTAATCAAATGCTGCTGGTACAGACATACTCTTTTCTCCTTTTTCATCTATTGAAGGCGAGGAATTTTCAACCTTACGCCTGGTGGATGACTTTCCACAGATTCTCCGGCTTGAACGGCATATCGACATGCGCTACACTGAGCGCGTCCGCAATCGCGTTAGCAACTGCCGGTGTCGAACCGATTGTGCCGGCCTCACCGACGCCCTTCACACCCAGAGGATTGACCGGCGTCAATGTGACCGTATGATCCAGTTCGAAGCTCGGTAATTCTGAAGCAATTGGCATCGCGTAGTCCATCAAGGTTCCCGTCAGCAACTGGCCGTCCTCGCCATAGACGACGCCCTCCCACATTGCCTGCCCAACGCCCTGGGCAATGCCGCCGTGAACCTGACCCTGCACAAGCATCGGATTGAGCTGCCGCCCGCAGTCATCAACCGCGATATAACGCGTGATTTCAGCCTCTCCGGTATCCTTATCAACCTCGACCACGCAAACATGCGTGCCGAATGGGAAGACGCAGGCTTCAGGCTCCCAGAAAACCGTTGTCTCTAATCCAGGCTCGATACCAGGGGGTAGCGTATTCGAGAGGTTAGCGGTCAAGGCCACTTCCGCGAAGGTGACGGCCTTCTGTGGCGAACCGGTCACAAAGAATTTGCCGTCCTCCAGCGTCACATCTGAGGCGCTAGCCTCCAGCATGTGTGCCGCGATCTGCTTCATCTTTTCTTTCAATCGCTGGGCCGCCTCATAGACTGCCGAGCCACCGACTGCCGTCGTGCGGCTGCCATACGTGCCACGACCCTCAGGAGTCGAATCGGTATCGCCATGGATGATCATTACATTCTCAACCGGAATACCGTACTCCTCGGCGACGATCTGAGCGAACGTCGTCTCTTCACCCTGGCCATGGGGGGAAGAACCTGTATAGACCATGACTGTACCGCTCTGCTCGACACGCATACGGGCGCTCTCATAGAGACCGACCGGCGCCGTACCTTTTGGACCAAAGCCGCAGATCTCGATGTAGGAAGAAAGACCAATGCCCATCAGCTTGCCGTTGCCGTCAGCACGCCTGCGAGCTTGCTCCGCGCGCAGGTTTTGATAGTCCGCTATCGCCAGCGCCTTGTCCAGCGCTCCTTCGTAGTCGCCGGTATCATAGACAGCTCCGGCCGCCGACTTGTAGGGAAACTGGTCTGGTTTGACGAAGTTGAGTCTGCGCACCTCGGCAGGGTCTTTACCCAGCTCGCGCGCCACCAGGTCGATGGCTCGCTCAATAATATACGTCGCTTCTGGACGGCCAGCGCCCCGATACGCATCGGTGGGAACTTTGTTCGTGAAGACGATGTCACCACTGAGGTAAATATTCGGAATATCATAAGCACCGCAGGACACCGGGAATCCAAAGGCAATCATGATCACATCGGTGAACAGCTGCGAATACGCACCCAGATCGGAGATGCCGTGAATCTTCAGAGCGGTGATCTTGCCTTCTTTCGTAGCCGCAACCTCGACATAGTCAACCTGGTCGCGTCCGTGGATGGTCGCCGCCAGGTTCTCGCTGCGATCCTCAATCCATTTGACCGGGTGCCCCGTCTTCATCGCAGCAAATGCCGCGCAGATTTCTTCGGGGTAAACATTCAGCTTGCAACCAAAGCCACCACCAACTTCAGGGACAATTACGCGCACCTGGTGCTGTGGCAGGCCAACGGTAGCCGCGAGAATGTTGCGTAGCAGATGCGGTATCTGCGACGAGCTCCAGACATTTAGCGTTTTGAGCGCCTTATGATACTCTGCCACGACACCTCTCGTCTCCATAGGTACAGGAGCGAGTCGCTGGTTCACCATGCGTGTTTTGACAACGACACCGCCATCAGCCTTTGTCTGATCAAAGACCTTGTCAATTTCTTCAGATGAGGGATGCATGCTGAAAGCGACGTTCGTGCCAAATTCTTCGTAGAGTAGTGGCGCATCCGGCTGCATGGCTTTCTCAACATCGATAGCGGCGGGTAGTGGCTCATAATCGACCTCGATCAGGTCGCGCGCGTCGCGAGCCGTATAGCGGTCTTCCGCGATCACAACGGCCACGGGGTCGCCGTAGAAACGCACTTTGCCCTCGGCCAGTGGCTTACGAATGCCCATACCCTCGGTCATCTTCCCAAGAGGTACTGCCACGGCGATATCGCCAACTGCGCCTTTGAGATCTTCTGCGGTGTAGACGGCCACAACGCCAGGCTGATTACGGGCCGCCTCCGTATTGATGCCCTTAATGCGGGCGTGCCCATAAGGGCTACGCAATACGGCCATATGAAGCATACCGGGGAGTTTGATATCATCGACATAAGTCGCCTGTCCGGTAATCAGGCGCGGATCTTCTCGCCTCTTAATTGGCGAGCCAAGCATAGCTGCAATACCCATACGTATGCCTATCCTTTCTCATCGCGAACAAGGCAAGAGCATCTTTGACTCGTGCATGTGTATCTTCGCGATAGCTACTCGCCGGTACTAGTCACCAGTTCCAACAGGCTCGGCAGCGCCGGTACGCATCTGCTCGGCAGCGTACTGGACTGCGCGCACAATGTTTTGATAGCCGGTGCAGCGGCAGATATTGCCCTCAAGCCCCTTGCGGATCTCTTCTTCTGTCGGATTGGGGTTATCCTTGAGCAATTGATACGAGGCCATAATCATGCCGGGCGTGCAAAAGCCACACTGCAGACCGTGCTTCTCCCAGAAACCTTCCTGGATGGGGTGCAGACTTCCCTCAGGTGCCAGTCCCTCGATGGTTGTCACTTCGCCACCATCGGCCTGTACTGCCAGCACCGTACAGGATTTGACGGTTTCGCCATTGAGTAGTACAGTGCAGGCTCCACATTGCGAGGTATCACAGCCAATGTGCGTTCCTGTAAGGTCCAGCACGTCTCGTAGATAATGAACGAGCAACAAACGGGGTTCAACCGATGAATGGTATTGCTTGCCATTCACCGTGACGGTGATTTCGCGCTTCATCGTCATCGATGTTTCTCCTTGCAATACAAATAGAGGGTACAACAAACAAGGATGAATCTCGATACCTACCTCGGGTTATGCCCGATAAACGATACTCCTCCTACTAGTGAATACGCCTATCAGTTGCGAATGGTTAATATTATTCGCGCTAGTGCCTGGCGACACCCTGTCCTTCTTTTCTGGTAGGTAACACTATAGAGCGTATCATACAGGAGGTAACATGTCAATGTTGCTGGTATATGCGAAGCCGCTCTACACAGTACCTCATCAAATTCAAGCTGCTTGATTGCCATATCTCAAATTGTGCCCCAGGAATAGATATGGTATCATATACACTAAGTATCTTACGAAGAAAGGTAGTTGAAAAATCATCATGAATCGTCGCGCACCACAGTATCATCCAGCTTTAATGACAGATATGTACCATCCAGATTCCGCTTATGTTTCATGGCGAACAGGTCTCAATGGACTGACAACCTTTGATCTCTATACCCGTACCGCTCCTTTCGGTGGCGCCTATCTGCTGGTGGCCGGAGTGGAGTCCGCGCTCGAATTTGTGCAGGCTTTTCACTATACACCCGATGAACTGCGTTTCCTGGCGCAAATTCGCGATTATGATAGCGCTTTTCTCGATGAACTGGCGAAACTGCGTTTTACCGGCGAGATACTCGCGCTGCCCGAAGGCTCCATTGCTTTTCCTAATGAGCCAATCATGCGCGTCACAGCTCCGTTTCGTGAAGCCATCCTGCTCGAGGCGGGGCTGGTTCAGGCCATCAACCTCTCCACCTTGATCGCAACAAAGGCATCTCGCATTGTCTTCGCGGCAGAACAGGGGCGCCCTCGCCGGGTCGCCGAGTTCGCTTTTCGCCGCGCGCAAGAGCCACTGACCGTCGCTCGCGCTTCCTACATCGGCGGCTGCTCCAGCACTTCGCTGCTCAATGCCGCCTACGAGTATCGCTTACCGGCAACCGGCACTGTCCCCCACGCCTTGATCGAACTCTTCCCCACTGAGGAAGAAGCCTTCGACGCCATCGCGGAGGCCTATAATCGCTATACGCTTCTGCTCGATACCTATGATCCACGCCAGGCCATCCATACTGCTATCAGCGTCGCACTGCATTCGCAAGAAACGCTCGGCCATACACTCGCCGCTGTTCGCCTCGATAGCGGAGATATCGTCGCCGATAGCAAATACATTCGCGAACAACTCGACAAGGCGGGACTCGACAGCGTGCGCATCCTCGCGAGCGGCGACCTTGACGAATGGAAAATTAGCGATATGCTGGCGGCAGGAGCCGAGGTTGACTCGTTTGGAGTAGGCACCTCCCTCGGCTTTGGCAGCGGCTCCATTGAACTCGATATTCCCGGTGGAGCGCTTGGCGCCGTGTATAAAGAGGTTTCGTACATGGATGAAGCAGGCAACGAGATTCCCAAAGTGAAGCTCGCCGGCCCCAAGTCTACCTGGCCCGGCAGGAAAGAAATCTATCGCCATCCTGAATGGAAAGAAGATGTTGTCCAGCTCGCCAACGAACCCCGTCCCGATAACTACCATCGCCTGCTGCGCCCGGTTATGCGCAACGGTGAGATGATTCCTGGCAGCCTGCCTCCGCTCTCAGAAATACGCGAACTGGCCCAGCAGAACTTACAAATGCTCCCGTTACAATACCGGCAACTCACAGTAGATCAGCCCTATCCCGTGCGTTTCAGCGACGGGTTGCAAGCGCTGCGCAAACAGGCAGAGAGGCTGCTGGAGAATCACCTACCAGAGGAATAACCAGCTGGTAGATAATGGGCATACATCCACATCAACGCTCCGCGCAATCATGAATTGCCGGGCAGGGCAAAAATTTGTGCTGCCCGGCAACCCAAT
Source organism: Ktedonobacteraceae bacterium (assembly GCA_035653615.1). NCBI lineage: Bacteria > Bacillati > Chloroflexota > Ktedonobacteria > Ktedonobacterales > Ktedonobacteraceae > Ktedonobacteraceae bacterium. Next base: position 72,217 of record DASRBN010000007.1, read on the forward strand.
CTTCTTCAGCATCCCCTAAAACTGTTCCTTCTCTACTATAAAAATCGCAAGAAAATAGGATTCTTATGGCATCATTTCTATTCTTAAAGTAAGATTAGCAGAAAACTTAAAATTGACTTAGCGTTTTCATTGTTGACTTGATTCGCATTTCTACAGTAGATTATCCTTTACTCACAAAAGAAAAAACGACCGGTTCGTTGACGAGAAAAGGACCGGTCGGTTGCACATTCATGCTACTTACTCATTCACAACGATTAGAGAGGAGTCTGTATGGTTACGAACTGGGGCACATCCATTTTCAATGCCCTCAGCAACGCGGTGAATCTCATTCTGACGTTCATCCCGCGTATTATCGGCTTTCTGGTCATTTTGATCATTGGCTGGATCATTGCTACCCTTGTTGCCAAGGCGGTAACATTCCTGTTGCGCAAGGTCGGTTTTGACCGCATGGCAAACCGCATCGGTCTGAATCGCTTTGAGCAGCGCATGGGGGTTACATTGGATCCTGCCGGAGTTCTAGGCAAGGTCGTTTTCTGGTTCTTGCTCTTGATTTTCCTGGTTCCCGCAACCGATGCTCTGGGGTTGCCAACCGTCAGTAACATTCTGAATACGCTGGTGGCCTACATTCCGAACGTGTTTGTAGCTATCCTCGTACTGTTTCTGGGTACGTTGCTGGCTACCTTCGTTGCCGACCTGGTGCGTGGAGCAACTGCCTCCACAAATATCGGTAACCCATCCATTTTTGCGGGCATCGCTCGCTGGGCCATCATCGCCTTTGCCGCGCTGGTCGCGCTTGAGCAGTTAAAGATCACGCCCGACCTGATTAATGAGCTATTCGGCGCTGTTGTCTTAGCGCTGGCTATCGCTTTCGGACTGGCTTTTGGTCTTGGTGGGCAGGATGCAGCGCGTCGCTGGCTCGCTCGCGGAGAAAATACGGTAAGCAGTGCGGCCTCACAGATCAGTGCTCAACAGAGCATGAATCAGGCCAATGCTGCTCAGATGCAGGTACCTCAAGCTGCCACTTACCAGCAGCCCGTACCGGCGCAGGGTTATCAGCAGCCCTATCCGCCTCAGCAGCCTTACCCTGCACAACAACAACCTTATCCACCCCAGCAGCCTTATCCGCCACAGTATGCGGATAACACTGAACCCACGCCGCCCATGCGGCCCAATCAGCGTTAACGTGCTGCTAAATGTCCGATAAGCGTAGGAAGTTGTAGTTCAACACAAAAAGAAATGCGACGGAGTGCAATCAATGCTACTCCGCCGCATTTTTTATATTAACAGCAGACTTCCGATGAGCAGTCAGGAAAGATCCTCACTACACCTTCGGCCTGCCGCAGTTGGGGCAAAAGTTCCCCGCGTTGCGATCAGAAGTAAATCCACACGCGCACAGGTAAGGCTGGTTAACTGCCGCCCGTACAGTCTGTTCTGCCGGAATTTGCGCCGCGCTGGGACCTGGAGTTCGTAGTGTCTGCTGGGCATCAAGCGGGATGGGACCTGGGCTTACAAATTGCGCCGCCTGCGGGCCTGCGAATTGAGCCGGATTGGGACCCGCGAACTGAACAGGTTGCTGAACCGCAAATTGAGCCGGATTCGGGCCCGCAAACTGCGGCTGCGCACCAGCGAAAGCAGGCGCAACTCGCGGTGGCTCCAGTGGATTGGCGACACCAACTTGCTGCTGGGCAGGATATGGTACAGCCGGGGCCGGACTTACTCTCGTGGCACGACTGATCAACCATTGCCCACCCTGATAGCGCCAATTTAGGAAGAACAGGCGGAGCGGCCCCTGTAACAGCAAAAAGATGCTCAGCCAGATCAGCCCATACTGGATCAAGAAGACAGGAAATGGCGGGGGCGTTTTAATACCTGGCAGATGTACTGTAATGATCAGTACCCAGATCAAAGCGCCTTCCACTATACCTGCTGCTACCTGGAAGCTCGTCGGCCAATCGCGGTCCCAACGAAACGTCGTGATAAACTGGTACAGTATATCCCAGACCAATCCAAAGACCAGCACGTACAGCAGCGCCCATAATGGCGTGAGGTAGTTATGAATGACCAGCCCCACCAGCAACGTGATGATAAGTCCGGCAGTCGGCAGTAAAAAGAGCCGAATCTGCCAGCGACCGAATAATGTTGGTGTCATACGCGTACTCCTTGTCCTTGTGCTTGTCCTTGAAATCCGCCTGCATATGCTGTACCGGTCGGAGCTGACGAACTCCTGTTCGGCTCAGCGCCACGCACCCAACGCATCCATTGAGAGAATGAACGCAGTGGAGTGAGCTTGCGCAATCCCGGCGCGCGCAATCTAACCAGGTCTTCTACAGCACGAAGACCCGCGTATTGCAATCCTAGAAAACTGTCGACAACCGCGTGAGGCCCACCAAGTGTCATCGCTCCGCAGGCATAGACTCTTCCCGGCCCATTACTCATACCCTCCACCTCAAAATCATTCGTCACCCGTAACCGGCCCTTGGGATTTAATCCCAAACTGTACGTGTTTACCATATCATTTAACATAGGGTTCTTATCGATGGCCGCTGTCAACCCTGTACAGTCAATGATATAGTCTGTAATCAGCGCTATCTCGGGCTGGTTCGGCTTGCCCGTTGAAAGCTGCGTCACGACCTGCCCCTTGCCGCTACGCTCAAGGCGCTTAACCTCTCCGAAGTAGATCTGATACCAGCCTTCTCGCAGCCCCCGATTCGCAATCTTCTGCCAGTCTGTACGGTCCGCCGTGGTCGTTCCTCCCCAATCGTTTAGCAACCGGTCGCGCTCCGCATCATCCGCCCTCTCAAGCCGGATGCGCATCGATCCTGTCCAGCAACCCTTGGGCCAGTTGAACGGCTGCAGCTCGACATGGTTGATCACTCGCCTGACAGCGCGCCCGTCTCGATGACCCTTCGGCACCGGGTTGCGGTGAACGTGGATAATAACGATATTCTTATTCTGCTGGCGCACCTCGTATAGTCGCTGGATCACCCGTGAAGCCACAATTCCTCGCCCGCGAATCATCACTACTCCCCCATTCTTTTTCAGATCCTCATACACGTGATTGTGCTCTTCATAGGCGTTGACCGTGTGCTTGTAGTCCCTGGTTCGCTCGCGGTACTCATTGATATCATCCAGAATCTTTATTCCAGGGTAGCCCATCGCCAGCTGGACATAGCGCCCTACCGCCAGGTGATGAACCATTTGCCCTCGCTGGTCAGGCGCCATATAGGCCACCACATACCGGCCATCATCTGTTTTACGTATCGCCTGCGCCCGGCCATAGCGCCAGATGCGTCCCCAGCCGATGCGCTGAGCCTCTTTATCCACAGATCTGAAAACATCTCCTGAACGCGGCGTGTAGGTATACGTCAGCGAAGGCTCACCAAAAACATGCTTTGCGACCCACCACGCGTTCCCCAACTCACCCTTACCAAGGGAACGAAAGATTTCACGCAGACCGTAGGATGGCCAGCCCCAGATATTGTCCGGGCACGACTCGCTGTTGGAACGTAATCGCTCGTGGAGCGGTATCTGCGAGTTGCCACATAGGCGCGAGTAGCGACCCATGGGCCTCGGCTCCAGACCTATCGCGGCAATCTGGTCGGCAGGTACCCCGAAGATGCGCAGGTGATCAACCCAGGCGAAGCTGCCTATTCCGCCACCAACAGCGAGGTACGTCGTCTCTATGACAGGCAATCCGCTGCGGTATATCTCATTCATTGGGATAATGGGCTGGCGCATGCCACCCAGGGGTAAGGATTCCTCTACAGGCTCCTTCGTCGCTTCTGGCAGCAGTTTGTCGTCATGGCTGAACACAAGAGCGGACTCGCCAACCGGCAATCCGGCAAACCGGCCCAGGAAACTTTGCGAAAAAAGGGCCGACTTCTCAAGACCCTTACGTGTCGTCGACAACTGCGCTGCCTGCACAGCTGCCGCGGGCACTTCCCTCACCGTAAAATGGAAAGGGCCGATCTGGAAGCTACTACCGCTGGCCAGTTGTACTTCAGTAATACGCTCGTCGTTGACGAATGTGCCGTTGGTACTCTGAAGATCTTGAAGGATCAGTCTCCCACCATCAGCTCGTAATGTCGCGTGCCGGCGCGATACCCTGTTGCTGCTGAGAACAACTGTATTCTCATCAGTTCGTCCAAATGTAACCGGTAGTGGTCCCACGAATTCTCGGCCTTCACCGGTTGCTACATCACTCCAGGTCAACTGTACATTAAGCGTTTGTGAATCTGCTGGCATAGGCAAAGCCTCCATTACCAATATAACCGGCTGTTAGCAGCTGGTAACAAAAACGATTGTACCGGGACAGTCAATATTCCCAAATTCAGCCCTTGCCACCTGGTTTTTCCCTGCATTGCATCTGAACGGTGCAACTCGGTTCACGGAAAAAGTATAAACTTCTGCCCTATAAAAAGCAAGAGCTTCAATCCACAAAAAATATATGTTAAAGATCACTCTGGTTTTTGCAATAATGAATCGGCAATCATCTTAAAACGTGAAGTAACGCTCATATTTTTATCAGGAATACTAATCTATCGGGATATGAATTCCATGTAACTACTCCAGCCTTGCAAACTCCTCCCAGGTCACAGCAGCCATAACTGAATGGTAAACGTCCAGAGCCAACTTTTTTTGCATGTAAGCTGCATAATATTACCGATACTGATCCCTCGTTGTACTTGCCGGCAATTTCAGCGAAAATATCGCCGGCGACATTGCCCGCGAAGCAGCAAAGGTGTATCATTAACAGCGTTGCAGGGGGTATCAAAACACCTATGGCTGAACGTCTAACTGAATCAGGTACAGAACATACCGGGGAACCAGAAACAACAACACGAGAGAGTATTGTGGTGAATGAAAACATGCCAGCGGCAGATGGACTTTCTATGACCGGAACAGACAGTGTCTGGACGCCTTTCTTCATGGTCACATTTGCTTCACTACTGGTACTGGGATTGAGTGGGGATGCGCTGCTTGCCGAGGGATGGCTCGCTCATTTCTATACGGGACAATGGATTATGCAGGCGCATGTCGCTATTGCCGGCATACTCTGGCTGCTGTTGGCGATATTTGCTCGCTCGCAATGGGCGCGTATCGGGGCTATTTTCGGATGTATCTGGGCAATCTTCATGAACCTCGATATCATCATTATCTCAACTTCTGGCAATATCGGTTCGCCGCTTATTCCTCCTGTCAACGCGGCTCTCTGCATTGCTCTGCTTGGCGCCTACACCTGCCTTTCCATGGAGCAAATCCCATTCCGGCGCTGGGATGCCCTGTTCTTTGGACTTGCCCCCATTGGGGGAATTCTGGCCGTTGTACTGGCTTATTTTCTTACCCCTGCCGGTACATGGTCATTGGGCATGTTCGAGGGGTACGTTGCGGCAACCGCCCTGGTTCTTGCCACACTCGTATGGTGGCTGCGCCCTTCATGCTGGACAGCACAGCCAGGACCTACATTCTTGTTCGGGGTCGCGCCTCTTATCCTCTTGCTCCTTGCAATTCCCAGCGAGGGATTTAACGAATCAAACTTTTTTCTTGCTCAGGTTGTACTGATCCCTTTGTCTTCCCAAACCATTACAGAAGCTAATTTCTTTTTCTCTGAAGTCGTCCTTTTATGCCTGATCCTGGGAACTTTACGCATGTTGAAAGGTCAGTTTATCCGCTCCGACATCCCGAGCCTGGATAGACATTCTCCAACAGTAAGATAGTTCCTCGCAAAACTGTGAACTAAACGATAGACCGGCTCACATAGATAAACTATACTGTATCTATCAGTTTATTCTCTAGTAAATTAATCTTGCGAGTATCCGAAAAGGCTACGAAAACGCAGTGTTAAAGTGAGGTCCGGCATGTCGATCTTTGAAAATCAGACCGGAAGAATACCCCGGCAATCCATCTTGCACCAGCGCTATGCCATCGTTGGTCCGCTTGGCCGCGGCGGAATGAGCGCGGTATACCAGGCAGTAGATACTCAAGAGGCTAACCGGCGCGTCGCCATTAAGGAGATGAGCCAGGGCCATCTCAGCGGCCCTGATCTCGATGAAGCCATCAGGCGGTTTCAACAGGAAGCCACCCTGCTACATTCGCTTCGACATCCTAATCTACCTCGCATCTTTGATATATTCGAAGAGCAGGGACGTTCTTACCTCGTCATGGAATTCATTGAGGGCAAAAACCTGTTCCAATTGCTGCAGGAAAACAAAATGCGCCCGCTTCCCGTGGCGCAGGTCGTGGATTATGCCCTTCAATTATGCGATGTGCTTATTTACCTGCATGGACTGCAACCGCCAATCATCTTTCGCGATCTTAAGCCAACCAATGTGATGGTTACCGGGGATGGTCATATTTATTTGATCGACTTCGGCATTGCGCGCTTCTTTAAGGAAGGCCAACAGCAGGACACTATTCTTCTAGGTTCACCAGGATATGCGCCCCCCGAACAGCATGGCAGCGGACAAACGAATCCCCGTTCTGATCTCTACTCATTAGGTGCTACACTCCACTGCTGCCTGACGGGAAAAGACCCCTATCTCTCAACAGAACGCTTCATCTTTACCCCGGTGCGCCAGGTTAACCCGCAGGTCCCGCTTGAACTCGATCAGCTCATCCAGCGTTTAGTGATAGTAGATGAACGCTATCGTCCGGCCAGCGCTCTAGAAGTCCAGCAATGGCTGCGCCAGATCAGGCAACAGGCAGCAGGTGATACTGTGCAAGTGAGTCCTCGTCCTGCCGCTCCCGCGTATGCTCCAACCCAAAATGTCCCGCCGAACGCTCTATCTCCCGCATCCCCTCACAATACTTACCAGGCGCCGCAACTACCTCCAACAGTGGCAGTAAGAACCGCGGCACCGTCTCCCCAACTTCCTCAAAGATCAGCTCGCGGTCATCCGCAAGCGTCAGCTGCCGGCTTTCGTCGTAAGGCAACATGGACAGCTCCTTTCACCACCCTATTCCTTGGCATGCTTATCCTTACCGCAGGTGGCACCCTCTATGCGCTCAACTTCATCGTGAACTCGGATCATATGGTTGAATTCGGGTTATCTGCTCTCCTGCTTCTGGTTGCGATTGGAGCTACCCTGTTCGTTCACAAATTCGTTCCCCTATTAATCCTTATGGTCATCGCGCTTGGCAGCATGGCATCTGGCATAGCTTTTCTCATGCAGGCAACACCCGGTATCCAGCTCATCGAGAACCTGGTACATGTCAGCGACAACAACCTGTTTACGGCAGGATTAGGAATTGCTGCGCTTGTCTTACTCTGCTGGCTATTTCGCTCAATCTCCTGGCCGGGCCGTCTCCTGCTCTTTGTGGTATCTGGCGCTGCCACTATCTGCCTGTTTATTCAGTATCCTCTTAGCGATGCGAACTCTCTCGGAGGAAACGAGGGGGATATCAAGCACACATTATTGCTCACAGCCATCATTCTACTTATCCAGAGTACGTTGCTGGCGGTACAGGCAGAAAGGGCTAGATCTCATTCATAATCGGTTCTGCTATCTAAATGCATACACCATCCCGTTGAGGCTGCCCACATACAGGCGCCCATTGGCTAACGAGGCAGAACCCCGTATCTCGCCCGTCGCATAACGCCAGATAGGACGCCCGGTTTTACTATCCAGCGCATAAAAGAAACCATCTCCAGAGCCGATATATATGCGTTCACCTGCCACAACCGGTGTCGCAAGAACCTGCGCGCCTGTTGCGAAACGCCAGATCAGCTTCCCATGCAGCGCGTCAATACATAAAATCGAGCCGCGATAGTCTCCCATATAGAGTCTGTTATTCGCCTGGGCCATGCTACCGCCCACACCATCAACCACATTTTGATTATGCACCGTGTTCAGCAGATAGACCCAGCGCAATTGGCCATTGCTACGGTTCAGGGCAAAAATCTTTCCCTGCCATGTAGCGATATAAACGGTATCTCCCTGCACGAGCGGGCTACTTGTGATGCGATCTCCGGTATCGAATGACCATAAGACGTGTCCATTCGTAAGACTCAGCGCCCAGAGCTGGGTTCCCGTTCCCAGGCCAATATAGACCGCGTTGCCCATAATTGCCGGAGAACCCATTGTAGGCCATCCGCTCGCCCCGTGTTTGAATGTCCATATAACTCGCCCGCTGGCTGCATCAAGAACCCACAAATGAGTGAGAGAAGCGACATACACACGTCCACCAACGACAACCGGCGGGGCCTGAATCTTCTCACCCACACTGAACGACCAGTACATCTGACCCGTCTCCGCGTTGAAAGCAGCGATGGCCTTACTCTGCATAGCCACAAATACTACCTGGCCTTCCAGGGATGGGGTCGCATCCGTCAGCGAATTATTCAGTTTCGCGCGCCATACTACAGCCCCCGAATCCTGCCTCAGAGCATATAAATAACCATCGGTGCCGGCAATATACAGCATGTTTAGACCGGCTACGGGCGAGGAGAAGATGGGGCTTAGCCGCCGGGTCCATACTATCTTGCCATCAATTGTACGCGGGTGTACCAGCGGATCGACGAAACCGGTATGTCCTGGATCATAACCAAACATCGGCCAATCACCGGCGCTCGAACCCTCCAACAGGCTCGCATCAATTACGCGATTTTGAGTTGTAGATGTGCTCGCCCCTGGAGAAGCAGCACTACCACATCCGGCCAGCACTATCAACACGAGGCCCAGGACGAACACCTGAAATAGACGCTGCACTACCGTACCTCTCAATACATAAAAATAATCACTGTTCAACTAAACGGCCCTGGCAAGAAATTCTGTCTACGCTCTAAAACTGCCCCCAAAGTGTGCTAATCATCCTACGGGCGCCTGTTTATTTGCTATAGGGACCGGCTTCATCATGCCCGGTGAGCAATATCAAGCGCAAAGGTAGGAGAAATCTAGACATCTGAGGCTTTCCAGGTCTAGCGCGCAAAGCCCTGTATTAGCTATATGATGAGGCAGACCCGGCAACAAAAGAAAAACGTCAAATGTAAGGAGTAGAGTAGTGCAAACGAACAACAAAAGTTGGCTGCGCCAACACCTCACTACCATTCTATCTTCCGCGGCAGTTCTGACCCTACTTATTTCGTCAATCGTCATTATCCCTCGCGCCATTTCAATTCACGCCGTATCCAACACCTTACCCAAAGCTCAGTACGTCCCCTCGACCGTCTTCGGTGATACCGATGATCTGCCGAAGGGGTCGATCAGGCCAGTCAGACAAGGGTTAGCAGCCGGTTCTGCGTCTGTCAGCGGCGTCGTTACCGATGCTACTACCGGACAGCCGGTCGCGAACGCTCAGGTCGGTATCAGCGTTGGTACCGTGAGCTCAACAGCGCAATACACGACAACCGCCAGCAATGGCAGCTACAGCTTCACCGGCATCGCCGCCGGGACATACAACCTGGAAGCAGATCGCTACACCATTAGCGGAACGCAGCCTTTCTATAAAGATGCGGAGCAAATGCAGGTGAATGTCAACGGCAGTGTGACGGTCAACTTTAGCCTGACTCCCATTGCCGTGCCGGGTTCGCGCACCATTCCGGCAGGACACGCCAAAAATCTGATTATCGTGGACTACGACGAAACCTACTACGAGTCCTGGTTCACCGATACACAATCCATGGCCAATAATTCACCTGCCACCCATCAACTTGCGCAAAATGGCGTGCTAGCCTCAGAGACCTGGACACAGTACGGCTACTCACCCATCGATCATTACCAGATCGCTGTTGGCTCGTACCCTGCATGGCGCACACCCGATGCTCCGGCCAAAGTATGGGGCCAGCCAAATGGACTCGACACCAACATCTGGTACGGCGGATCAGAAGTTTTCGGCCAGGAATCAATCTTCGATGTCGCCAAAAGCTATGGCATGAGTACCGCCGTCATCGGTGGCAATGACTATCCAACCGGGCACATTACCGATGCCAACGTAGACCAGATTTCCCTGGGCCAAAACATCAATGGTGTTCCTACCCAGTGGGTTACCGAGGTGGAGAATTTCTTGACGGCTCACGCCTCGAACGCCAATGGCTCCCTGGTGTATATGCCGGTCACAGAGGCGGAGGGTAAATCTATAGAAAGTACCAGCCCGGATGTCTCCGGTAGCCTCTATCAACAGGCCAGTTCCTGGGATGACCAGGCATTCGGAGAATTACAGACATGGCTGCAGCAGAATAACTATATGAGCAATACCGCCATCGCCATCGTCTCTGACGAGGCACAAAATGACGGCACCCAGTATGATAACTTCTATGGCCTGGGCGATACGGGCATGGGTTCAACGCGCCATCTTCCATTCGTCTTCTCAGGCCCAGGCATAGCGACCGGCAAGACCTATACAGGCAATGTGGGCATCGATGACATGAGCGCGACCTTTATGTATGAGCTTGGCCTCCCCGCACCTGTCGATAGCAGAGGACAAATTATCTCAGGCTTCTTCACAGGCGGTGTGACTCCGACGCCCACGCCATCACCATCCCCAACCGGCACGCCCTCACCTACACCCACGACCACAAACACGCCATCTCCCACGGCCACGAATACCCCTTCGCCGACAAATACCAGTACGCCATCTCCCACGCCCACCAAAACACCCACGCCTCCTCCCACCAGCACACCCCCTCCAGGAAATAATCTGATTATCAATGGAGGCTTTGAATCGAGTGGCAACTGGGTGTATGGGGGTACGAGTCATCCCGCGCGCAGTAGTACGCAAGTACATAGCGGGCATTATTCCTTAAAGGTGGGACTTAGCAGTGGGCAACAGGGCGATTCGACTGCCTATCAAACGGTAACCATTCCAGCTGGCACAAAGCATGCTACCCTCAGCTTCTACTACTGGCCAGCCAGCAATGACTCCAGCACCTACGGCTGGCAAGAAGCTGATGTGATTAATAGCAATGGCCAGGTCGTGCAGCAACTCTTCCAGAACACGACCAATGACCAGGTCTGGATTCAAATGTCCTTTGATCTCTCGGCATACGCCGGTCAGACCATCGGCATCCAATTCCTGGATCACGAGGAGTCCAACGGCTATTCGTACTACACCTATATGTATGTGGACGATGTAACCTTGACGGTGAGCTAACGGGCTAATTCACCACGTACACACCGCCGATTCATCGGCTCGCGTCCGTTGCTGAACTATTTTGTGAAAACTCATTGCCGGCCCTGGCAGCCGAATTATTTCATGAAGTTCGCAAAGTCATGGCTAAAACCATAAATAAGAAAAGACGAACGACAGTCAGAACGCCGTGCCTGCTACAACACGGTAGGGCAACGGAACCGGACAGTTTGGCAACGGTCGTGAGGGCTTTTTAATCAATTCACTACTACCCCTGTTCCCGGCAGCGCAGTAACGAAAGTGCAAAATCTGCCGGGAACAGGGGTAGCAGGGCAAAAAGAAGTAGGGGTAACTAAACATATCCCCGTAATCGTGCATACACCAACTGGCCCATTCCGGGCACCGGTGTTCCATGATAATTCTCGATGAGCTGGGGATAGCCGCATGGAGAACCTTGCACGACCCAGGCCCATGCCACCCAGCCGATATGATGCGCATCGAAGTAAGTGAGCAATTTGCTCATAAAACTTGTGCCGCAATCGTACTCGCCGCTTTCAGCCGATATCACGGGGTACGTATTGCTGATTGCCCCGAATGCCGCATTCCAGCTCGACGGCATTTTCTCAGTATAGGGATAGGGATGGGTATCATACACCACATTCGAGCCGCTAATGTGGTACACGCCTACCTGGCTCAAGTTAAAACCCCAGTCCATACCAGCCACCAGCACCAGGTTTGTCGCGCCTGTATTACGTACTGCATCCACCAATGCCTGCATACCCACACTATCAAAAGTCAATGTCTTTGTGCAGTGGCAATCAGCCGAATAAGCCTGGCCGGTGATGGTACACGCGGATAGCCAGCACGTCCAGGAAGATGGATGCGGCTCGTTAAATAGCTCGAACAGGACATTTGAATAGCTGCCATATATTCCCGCTACCTGCTGCCAGAACGTGACGCTATCAGCATCCGGCATTGCCCACGGTCCGCCGCCCTGCAGTGATTGACCACCGGCATCCGACCATTGCAGATCAAGGATAACATTCAATCTCAATGCCGTCAGCGCATTCACGACCTGCTTGACAAGGGCCCGGTACTGCGTCGCGGTACATGCCGGGGAAGATTGACCATAGAGCCAGAAGCCCTCGGAGAGCGGAAGGCGCACAGTATTCGCTCTCCAATAGGTTATACCGGCCCGATTCGTACCGGAGCCCATATATGCTAGTTCCTGGGAGTCAAAATGCCCATCGCCGGTACAGGAATATTCAAGCCCATCACGTCCTATGCCATGAAACAGATATGGTTTCCCATCGGCGGCCAGGATAAGATTGCCCTGAACCGTATATGGACCCAACGCGTAAGCCTCCCTCATTGAGGGAACAGGGGTTGGAGTAACAGGAACAGTGGCTGTTGGTGACGGCTGTTGCGTAGGCACCGGTGTGATAGTCGGCGCAGGTTTCTGCGTTGGGCTTACACGCGCAGTTGGCGAGGCTCTTCCTTCAGGAACCTCATTTACAGTACTTAGTCCTGCCCGACTGGAATTCTCATGAAAGCTCGTTACACCTGGCTCTCCCTTAACATGCTCAGGGCCAAACCATAAAACTCCCGCGACAATTATCATCACCACCACACCCAACAATACAATCTTCAATAAACGTGGCATGCGTTGCATTCCTTCATGCGCGTAATCATAATGACAAATGTTGATACACCTTTATCTCTTAGTAGTAAACGGGAGAAATGGGGATATCTTCATATAGTATGGTTCTTGAGCCAGTCCATTTACGATGCGAACATAGGCCCTATGAAACCTTCTGTCAGTATGCTATAATACCGTCCTTAGAGATAAGACACCAGAAAATCACCGGACGAATGAACCATGCTTGGAGTGACAAAAGGATGACTACGACGACGAATATCGCACGCGGGAAATATCATATCTGGACCGTGGGGTGCCAGATGAATCAGGCCGATTCCCAGCGCATACAGACGATGCTCGATGAAATGGGGTGGGAAGAGACCAGTATGGATCAGGCCAACCTCGTCATTCTCAATACGTGCAGCGTTCGTAAGGCGCCGGAAGAGAAGGCGCATAACCAGCTGGCGCAACTCAAGCATGCCAAGGCCAAACGCAGTGACTTGCTCGTCGCTCTCATGGGCTGCATGATCGGTAACCAGAAGACCATCGACGAATTGAGCAGGCGCTACCCACATATCGACCTCTTCATGAAGGTTGAGCAAGCTGATATTCTGCCACGTTTCCTGGAGGAGCGCTGGACGCCTATCTCAGGCGCGGGCTGTCTCGACATAGAATATGCGCCTCCCGATGAGGATATTCCGGTCGAGCCTATTGAGCGCCTCCTGCCGACATTTGCCACCTCAACCAGTACCATTGGCAAGCGCACAGTGCTACCGATGGCAATCACGCCGAAGCCGGGCGAGCGCACGGCCCATTATCCTACCAAAATCGAACCGGCAAAAGCGAGTCCAACCGCCTGGTTGCCCGTGATTCTAGGCTGCAACAAGGTCTGCACCTACTGCATCGTGCCCTATCGCCGTGGTCGCGAGCGCAGCCGTCCCGTGGAGGAGCTGGTTACCGAGGCGCGCTCGCTGGTCGCCAGGGGCGCGAAGGAATTGACGCTGCTTGGACAGACTGTTGAAGCCTATGGATTGGATTTGCCGGATAAGCCCGACCTTGCCGTACTGATGAGCCACCTTAGCGAGATCGACGGCCTGGAGCGTATTCGTTTCATGACTTCATACCCGCGCCACATGAACGATAGCATGATCGAGCGTATGGCAGCGTTACCAAAAGTCTGCGAGCACGTCAATATTCCTGTACAGGCCGGAGATGATGCCGTACTCAAGCGCATGAAACGTGGCTATACCATCGATGAGTACCGCGACCGCATTCAAAGGCTACGCGCACTGTGGCCGGGTGTATCGCTTTCCACCGATATCATCGTGGGCTTCTGTGGAGAAACTGAGGAGGAGTTCCAGCACACGCTCGATTTGCTTGAAGAAATCCGTTTCGACGTTGTACATGTCGCGGCATACTCGGTACGTCCTGGAACCGTAGCTGCGCGCTGGGAAGATGATGTGCCATTAGCAGAAAAGAAACGTCGCTTGCATGCCGTGGAGGAGCTACAGGCATCCATCGCGCTCGACTTGAACCGCCCGCATATCGGCAAGATCGAGGAAGTACTGGTCGAGGACACGAACTATTCGCATGGTCGCATGCAATGGAAAGGGCGCAATCGCACGAACAAACTGGTCTTTTTCCCGCAGCCCGGCGAGGAGACTTTCGAAGATGGAGCACCACCAGCTGATTGGAGCCAGGCGCCGCGTGTTATTCAGCCCGGCGATCTTGTGCAGGTACGCATAGAACGAGCAACAGCGTGGTCTTTGCAGGGATGTGCAGTCGCATAGACATGGAATAACTTGCACTGTTGCGTAGTTGCTGTATAATAGGCAAATTATAAACGAGTACATCCCTGCTATGGATGGAGGAGGCGTCGATGACACAACAAACACAATCGGCTGAAGAGAAAGCACGCTTGAAAAAACAATGGACGGAAATGGCCATTCAACAGGCGCTGGCGAGTCAATGGGAAGATGCAGTCGTTACGAACAGGAATATCTTGAATCTCTTTCCTAACGATCCTGAAGCCTACAACCGTCTGGGTAAAGCCTACAGCGAACTGGGACAGTATACCGAGGCCCGGCAAGCTTATTCCCAGACCTTGAAATTTAGCCCAAACAATACCATTGCTAAAAAGAATCTGGACCGGCTCTCAATGCTTGGAGAAACTCCTGTGCAGATTCATACAGGGGTCGAGCGCATCGATCCACGGCTCTTCATTGAAGAGACCGGCAAAACCGGCATGACGGAGTTGATCAACCTTGCTCCCACTTCTGTCCTCGCAACGGTGGGCGTGGGCGACCGGGTAAATTTGCATGTCAATGGGCACACGATATTTGTGCAGAACGCCGCCGGAGAGGACATAGGTCAGATAGAGCCGCGTCTTTCTAACCGCCTGATCAACTTTATGGAGGGTGGCAATCGCTACGCCGCCGCGATTCTTAATATGGATAATGGCAAGGTGCGTTTGATCATACGCGAGGAGTACCAGCATCCCAGCATGTTCGGCAAAGTTAGCTTCCCGTCTCAGGGCGGTGGCGACACGATCCGGGCATACATCAAGGACAGCATGCTGCGCTATGATCGCGAGGATGACGAAGATATCGCCAATGATGATGAATACTACGACGGCACCGACGAAGCCGAAGAAATGACCGAGATTGATTTCGAAGGCAGCGTAGAGGGTGAAGAATAACAAAAGAAGGGAAAAACAGGATGAACAAAACCAAAAGAGTAGCCTGGCGCAAACATCGTATCAAAGCTAAGAAGTACGAAGAGAAGCGCAAAGCGCAAAAAGCCAGCGGCACTGCTGCCACATCTCCAGCGCGGCGATAATCGCCGCGCTTCCTATTTGTGTATGGAGCAATGAGCAGTTCGCCTTCCCCCACATCTTCGGCCTCTGTCCGTAACATTCTTACTCTCCTGGTCGCACAAGATGCGCAACTGGTTGCAGGAGCGGGAGGATTGGAACGCAAGGTCGTATGGGCCACTCGTATGCGAGCACGCCTTCCAGCATTTGAAAGCGTGCGTGGAGGGGAACTCGCTCTGCTGGCACTCTCACTATTACGTCGTCATGATGAAACCCTACCACATGTACTGCAAAGCCTGCATCAGGAGGGGATTACCGCTATTGCCGTCGCTGCTCCATCCATCGAAGCTCTCGGACAAGAATCCCTCACCCTTGCAAACCAGCTACATTTGCCTTTAATCCTCCTTCCTCTATCGGCTCCCCTGGAAGAGATCGAACGCGAAGTCATCACTTTTGTCGTTGGTTTCCGGGGTGAAATCGAACGTAGAGCGACTGAAATCTCGCACCGGCTCATGCAATTGAGCATTCAGGGTACAGGTATCAAGGGCCTGTGCGAACAACTCGCACGCAGTTGCGAAAAATGGGTCGTTTTGCGAGACGCGGAGCAGCATATTCTCTATCAGATACCACCCTCAGAGGAGCATAGCCAGGCGCTGCCGGCAGAATTGTCGGACGAAAATTTGCGGCAGGCCAACTTAACGCGCATCACGGTCCCAATTCAGATCCGCCATGAAACAGTAGGCTACCTCTCACTCATCGGCGGGGATAGCGATTTCGACCACCTTGAGCGCCTCATCCTGGGGCAGGTCGTGCCCATCCTGGCACTGGAATTCGCGCACGAACGCGAGCGCAGCGAGGTCGAAACACGCTATCAAGCCGAGGCGTTCATGGATGTTTTGCAGGGCAATTACCAGCAAGCTGACGAAATGTTAGCGCGCGCCCGTTTACTTGGCCACGACCTCGCCGTCCCCCAGGTCGTCGTCATCTTCGAAGTTGCTCCTGCCGAACCAGAATATCCCGTCGATAGCTTCTCGCAATGGCATAGAAGGATTCGTGATGAGCTGTTGCGGGTGTGGCCATCTTGCTGGATACTCGCGGAGCAGCGCCGCGTTACAGCTCTACTGCCCTACCAGCCCAATGGCAATAACCCGGAAGCACTACGCGACTGCGAGCAAATCATCTTCAAACGCCTGGAGCGGGTACAGGCGCGAGTGCAGCAGAACATGGGAAGCAATGGCAGCCTGCCGGCGTATTCGGCGGGCATCGGCCATCTCGCCAGAAGTCTGCCTGATATCCCCCAATCCTATCGTGAGGCGCGGCAAGCTCTGGAGATCGGACAGAGGCTCTTCGGCGAGGGCAACTTGCATTCATTCGCTCGTCTAGGCATCTATCGTCTCCTGTTCCATCTCCATGGTCAGAAGGAACTCACCGATTTTTACCATGAAACATTAGGCCCATTGCTTGATTCCGATAATCGCAGCAATGGAGCGTTGATTGAAACCCTCGAAGGATTCTTTCGCTGCAACGGCAATCTCAGCGAGACGGCTCGTACCATGCACCTGCATAGAAATTCCCTGCTCTACAGGCTGGGACGCATCGAAGAATTATTGGGAAGATCTCTGGAAGACCCTGAATTGCGCCTGTCTTTGCAAATCGCGTTGAAGGTGCGTCATCTGTTCCCTGAAAACAAAAAGGATTCGTAATTATGAGTGAAATCGTCAAACTTTTACGTCAACTCGTCGCTATCGACTCCATCAATCCCGACCTCGTGCCTGGAGGAGCAGGCGAGGAAAAAATTGCCCGTTTCATAGCCGACTGGCTACAGGAGGCAGGTCTGGAAGTTCATTGGGACGAACCTGCGCCGGGACGCCCCAACGTCATCGGCATCGCTCGTGGTACGGGCGGCGGACGTTCACTTATGCTCAATGCCCATATGGATACCGTTGGAGTTGCCGGTATGGAGCGGCCTCACGATCCATATATACAGGACAACCGGCTCTATGGGCGTGGAGCCTATGATATGAAAGGCGGGCTTGCTGCTATCATGGCCACCGGTGCCGCCGCAAAACAACTGCAACTTCGTGGCGATGTTATCATTACAGCTGTCGCGGACGAGGAATATGCGAGCATCGGCACCGGTTCCATCGTCAAACGCTGGCACGCGGACGCCGCTATCGTGACGGAACCTACCGATTTAAATATTTGCGTTGCCCACAAGGG
Organism: Ktedonobacteraceae bacterium; assembly: GCA_035653615.1. NCBI lineage: Bacteria > Bacillati > Chloroflexota > Ktedonobacteria > Ktedonobacterales > Ktedonobacteraceae > Ktedonobacteraceae bacterium. The sequence goes on from DASRBN010000007.1 coordinate 89,952, forward strand.
CTTCATCTGGTTCGAGGTAGAAACATCAGGCGTGGCGGCCCATGGCTCCCTGCCCGAAATAGGCGTCGATGCCATCGCCAAAATGGGCAAAGTTCTCGCCGGGCTGGAAGAACTTGATCAGAGGCTCCGTTCCGCTCCTTCTCATCGTCTTCTAAAAAGCGGCTCCGTACATGCTTCCCTGATTCACGGAGGGCAGGAACTCTCAAGCTATCCCAAAAGCTGCGTCTTAGGCGTGGAGCGGCGCACTATACCCGGCGAAACGAAGCAGCAGGTCGAGTCTGAGCTACCTGAAATTTTTGAACGAATAGCGGCAACCGATCCCAACTTCAAAGCCGCCGTCAAGACATTGCTTGCACGAGATGCGTTCGAAGTCTCGGAAGATGAACTTATCGTCCAGACTCTCCGCCGTCACGCAGCCGCTCAACTCGGCGAAGAGCCTGAGATAATCGGACAGTTTGCCTGGATGGATTCGGCCATCCTCTCGACTGCCGGTATACCAACTGTGATCTTTGGTCCAGGTGGAGAGGGTGCGCATGCCGTAATCGAATGGTCAGATCTTGAGCAAGTAGCAAAGTGCGCCCAGATTTTGACCGCCGTAGCAAAAGAGTTCTGCGGCTAACAATTTGCCGGAACCTTATACAGCGGCCTTACTGCGCTTATTGCGCGTTCCACTTCTCCCCGGTCTCATTGTTAATGCAGCCATCCGTGCCGAAAAGGACATTGGGACCAGGCGTGCAAGCGCAGCAAGTAGAGCATTCATACGTCCATCAACTGCAATACTCCGACCGCGCTCCAGGGCTCGTAGGGCTGTTGTTACCACCTGCTGCGGTGTACGCTTCCGTCCGACCGCTGCATCCTCTGTCCCCACAACATTGAAGAAATTAGTTGCCGTTGCTCCAGGGCAGAGTACGATCACGCGAATCCCACGCCGGCGATACTCCTGGGCCAGAGCCACAGAGAATGAGACTACAAAAGCCTTTGTTGCCCCGTAGACAGCCATATAAGGGAGTGGTTGGAATGCCGCGGTCGAGGCAACATTGATAATCGCTCCTTCTCTAAGTGACACCATCGATGGAACGAATACATGTGTCAGATCAACGAGAGCGATAACGTTCAGCATGATTTCGTCATGGTCGCGCGTCGCATCTAGCGTCTCGAAACGACCATGCGTGGCGAAACCGGCATTATTGATGAGCAGATCAACATTCAATCCTCTGCGCTGTACCTCCTCATATACATCCTGCGCGGCACCTTCACGTCCCAGGTCGATAGCAATTACCTCTGCGCGAACTCCAAACTGTCCCATAATCTCGTTTGCCAGTTCGCGCAACTTGTCTTCGCTGCGTGCCACAAGAATGACATGCATACCTTTCGCCGCCAATATACGCGCGAATGCCGTGCCAATACCCGAAGATGCCCCCGTAATGAGAGCCGTCTTACCTTGATAAGCGTACATAGAAGTAATTTCTCCTCTTTAACATTTGTTGAGCAACGCTATTGTGATTTGGTAACGGCGTTACCAAGACAAAAAACATTCTACCAATCTAATACCTTGCACTTGCAACTCTACGCAAGATATCTTTCAATTGTATCTTTTGCATAGTGAATAGGATCAAATCCGCACGAATTTGAGGCGAATGTAAGAAAATCCACCGAAACAGAGGAAGCATATGAATAATCAGAGAAGCATCATCCAGACAATCCAGACTGCACAGGCTCCGAATGGGATGACCACCAGGATTATCGCCATTGATGGTCCAGGCGGCGCGGGGAAAAGCTCGTTTGCCGAGCAGTTATCACAGCAATTAGGCAATGCACCTATTCTTCACACCGATGATTTTGCCAGTTGGGAGAATCCGCTCAACTGGTGGCCCCGCTTGCTCAGGCAAGTACTTGAGCCACTCTCTCACAATGAAACAGCGCGCTACCAACGCTATGATTGGGTCACAAAACGCCTGGCAGAGTGGCACGAAATACAGCCCGCCGGGTATCTTCTCCTTGAGGGAGTCTCTTCGTCAAGAGAGGCTTTTCGGCCATACCTCACATTCTCCATCTGGATTGAAACGCCACGCCAGGAGCGGCTACAGCGCGGTCTACAACGTGATGGGGAAGCTGCTCGTCCACAATGGGAGGAATGGATGGCACACGAGGATGAGTATATCGAGCGTGAGCACCCAGAACAAAAGGCAGACCTGGTGATTGACGGCACACGACCTTACGATCTATCAGTGCTTTTTAGCAGCTAGATACCCGGCAGCAGTTTAAAATTTCTATTCACATCGAAGGCTCTGAACCCCTACTTTTAAAAATGTGCGAATGGTAGCGGATCGCTAAAAACAAGCATACAAGGCCTATTATCGAGCCGATGAGTAGAGCTATGAGTACATTGTACGGCCCTACCGTGGCATAATCGATTGTGATATGAGGGGGAATCAGGTATGGTGTTTGTGAGGCGCCCCACCAGAGCAGTAGTAGGGCGGTTTCGATAATCATGAGATTGCGCGCGCGATGATATGCCTCCTGGAAGAGCGACCACACCATCCAGAGCCAGAAAAATGTTGTCACTACCAGTAGAAAGATGCCCTGTTTGATCATGCCATGCCATAATATCGGGACATCTGCGCGAGCCAGAATCAGCCCAACTAGCGCGAGAATGGTTGTGACAGCAACAGCAATCAGTGAACGCGAGCGAAGCGCTGCTATCAGTGTATCATTCTCCGCCTCCTCAGCCCTTACCAATAGATACAGACATGCCTGTAAACTACACAACGCGACTACAAAAGCTCCCATCACGACCGCAAATGGAATCACATAGCTGTTCCATAGATTTACAGGAACGAGCTGATCTTGCTGGAAAATAATCTGCCCACTCGCTATAACTCCGGCTATTGTTCCCAGCAGAAAAAGGGCCAGCAAACTGACCAAACGCAACAGCCGACTCAACATTGCGTTAATTGAAAGGAGAATCAGAGCTATAACGCGCAAGACTATTGCAACAAGGATGAGAATAGCTGGTACCAGGAACACTGTTGATAGCACTGAATAGACAAATGGATACGCCAGAAACAGGCCAAATGGCAGGTAAATGAGCAGCAGATGGCTTGCCTCCCAGGTGGGGCCAATTGCTTTGTGAATGAAAAGACGATATTGCGCTCCCTGCTCTTTAGGAGGAAAGAGCTCCCAGGTAGCCATGCCCAGGGCGGTGCCGCCCAGAATGATATACACGATCAGCACGAACCAGAGCAGGAAAGTAACCAGTTTAATGAGATTCATTGCATTCTCTCCCCCTACGGCAATTGCCATACCTGTACAGTTTTATCAGCGCTCGCACTGGCAATGAATTTTCCATCCGGCGACCATTTCGCGCTCCGGACGGTATAATAGCCATCCGGGTATGTATGACCTTCATACGTATAGATAACTCTACCTGTCATAGCATCCCAGACTTTTGGTACGAACCCGGCTCCTGCCGAGACAATCAGCTTCCCATCCGGAGACCAGTCTACCGTAAAAATTGGCTCCTCAGACCCTTGAAAGTTGAGCAAAAGTTTTCCTGTGCTGGCATTCCAGATTTGTACAGAACCGGTATTAAAATAGCCAGAAGCTATGTATTTGCCATCTGGTGACCATGCTACACACCAGGGCTCATCATATTCACCACGAGGATCATATTTACTGGGAACGAAAACGTGATGATAAACCACAACATTCGCTCCTGTCGTCGCATCCCATGCCTGAGTGGTCTCATCTCCAGAACCGGAGACTACACGCGTACTGTCGGGAGACCATGCAACTGCTTGCACGTCAATGGAATGACCCTTATAGGCAAAAATGAGCCTCCCATCTGCCGCATCAAACACTTCCACTTCATGACCCTGATGATTATCGTCCACAACTTCTCCGGCTGCAATGTATTTTCCATTCGGAGACCAGGCCACTGCACGTAAATAAGAGGTAGCATGACATAGAAATGCATCCCTCCCTGTTCCGGCATTCACTATCCGAACAGCCGTATCCTCTTGCGACCCTACCGCTATCAAACGGCCATCAGGCGACCATGCTACCACGTCTAAAGTTGCAGAATTTTCTTCATAGATTGAGTCACGAACTGGATTCCGGTAAGTAAAGATACGCTCCCCTGTGAAAGCGTTCCATACCTGCATGGTGCCATCATCGGAAACAGAAGCAATCTTTTTCCCATCCGGCGACCATGCCAGGGCATTTACGCGGTCACTGTGGCCAGTATAGATCAGGGGTTTGGGATAATACAGGAAGCCGCCAACTACGCCCCCGGTGATGACTAATCCGCCTAACGCGGCTAGCAGAGTCCGGCGCGAGATACGCGCTTGATTCGATTGTGAGTGATCCTGAGCGTCCTTCATTTTTGATTCTGTTGCCATAATAAAACCTCCGGCATGTAAACGTTCAGTCAACCAGAAATTTGTTGCCGATTATGAAATTTTCATAGGCTGAACAATTGCAAAAGCCAGGGTCACTATTGATCCAGTGATGAGATTGTTACGTATGTGATAGTAGAAATCCCCGCTATAAGGTTTCTCCAGGTGTAGTTATTGATATAATCCATGCAGAGGATAGGGACAATACAAGAATGGATAAGCAAGGGAGCCGGCATGCTCCTTGCCGGGAAATAGGCATTTCCCTACCAGTCTAGTATTGAAAGGAAGAAACTATGTTGTGGGCTATCATAGTCATCCAATGGCGGCATATACTATCAGGCATTCCGTGGTTCTGATAAGGAGGACAACCAGGCTTTCACCTGCTCTTTTATCCGGTTTCCCATAGCCTCAAACATTTGCAGGCTTTCTGCGGCCAGTCGTTGCGCTTCTTGCATGTTTCCCCGGGCGGCACTCACACGTGCCAGCCCGAATAATGTTAATGCCACCACTTCCTTGCTCCCGCCGGCAGCAACATTGCTTGCCTCTTCAAATGCTGCATATGCGTCATTGATCCGGCCTTGTTTGAGTTGCAGTTCACCATATTCGTTCAACATCATACCAAGCATCCAGATATCGCCGATCTTATGTGCTATTTCCAATGATTCCCGCAGGTATTGCTCAGCCTGCTCATAATGTCCCTGCTTCAGAGCCAGACTTCCCAGGGAGCCAACATTGGTGCCTACGAATCGTATATCATCGATACGCCGGGCTACATCAAGCGCCTCGACGATATACGATTCGGCATTGTCATACTCTCCTCGCTCCAGTGCTACCCCGCCAAGATTGGTTAATATGGCGCTCATAGCATCAAGAAATCCAATCTCACGCGCTAGAGCAAGGGCTTGCTGGCCATACCTTTCCGCCGCCTCATAATCCCCTCTCAGTACCGCAATAGCATTCAAATTGATTAGTAACTGCGCCATCCCGCCACGATCGTCAAGAGCGCGCACGATGGTCAATCCCTCCAGGTTATAGGTCTCGGCATCAGCATAGTGTCCCTTGTCACTCAGGACACAGCCCAGATTTCCCAACACGTCACTGAGCAACTTCGAATCTCCGGTCTGGCGCGCTAAGTCCAGGCTTTCCCGTAGGTATGTCTCCGCCAGTTCATATGATACGCGAAAGCGATACAGTACTCCCAGCACCATCAAGATTTCGCTGAGCAGTCTGGCATCACTCCCCTTGCTCGCTATTGCTCGTGCCTCCTGTAAGCATTGCTCTGCTTTGGCATAATTCCCCTGCTTATAGGCGACTTTCCCTTGATTAAGTAGCGCAGTAGCTAAAGCATCATCATCGTTGAGATGGCGCGCAGCCTCTACTGCGCGTTCGATATATATTCCGGCTTCCTGAGCATGCAGACCGCGTGTGAAAAGAAAATGGAAAAGAGCATTGACGCAGCGCACAAGGTTTTTGTCCTGACCTGTTGCATACGCGGCGTCTAAAGAGGCGAATATATTGGGCATTTCCTGATCCAGCGCATCAAAATGTCTCGCATTTTGCTCAACAAATTCCGCAAAATAGTCTGCCATGCGGGTGAACGCGTCTCTATCGTCCAGAAAAGTCCGGGCATAATCGGCAACTATCTGGTGCAGCGTATAGCGACCCGGGCCACTAACTTCAAGCAGGCCCGCATCGCTCAATGCGTCAAGCACCTCCACGGGAGCGGCGCTTACGGCGATGGCTGCTGCTTCTGAAAAGCTATTGGGCTTGGCAGGAAAGACGGAGAGCGCCCGCAAGGCCTGTTTTTCATCGTCCTCCAACTGCTGATCGCTGACAGAGAGCACTGTTTGTAAGGATAAGGGAGCAGCCGGAGCAAGATGAGGAGGACGCTCAAGAGGAGAGATAGGCTCGACGAGGCGCAAGCGCTCTTCAGCTATGTGCAATCTTTCAAGAGCTGCACGGATGCGGCGTGGTTGCCCGCTGTGCGATTGAGCGCGCAGATAGCGGCCCATCAGTGTGAGTGCGAGCGGTAATCCTCCAACAGCCTCCACCAGCTTGCGCGCGCTATCCGGTTCGTTTTTCACTACCTCGGGGGTCAGGCGAGCTAACAACGCGAAGCCATCGGCCGTACTCAATTCCTGCAAGACTATAGATACGCCCTTATCAGCAGCAAAGTGCAAGGCGATATTGGGGAAACGGGTTGTTAAGAGGTAGGCACATCGAGAACCGCCCACCTTGAAAGCGAGCGCAGCTTCAATGCGCCATGCGTCATCGATCACAAGCAAGAGCTGTCGCTGGCCGATCACCGCTCGCAGCGTCCTCGACCAATCTTCAATACTTTTCAACTTAGCGGCCTGCTGAGCAGGAATCCCAAGCAACGTTCCCCAGTGATTAAGGGTCGCAAAGACATCGGGGGTCGGACCAAGGCCGGCCCATAATACCCCATCTTTGTAACGAGCCAGCACCTGCTCGTCATGGGCTAATTCTATAGCTAGCGTTGTTTTACCTACGCCTGGTAATCCATTGATGGCCGCCAGTACTTCTCCTTTGCCTTCGCATAGATGCTCTCGCAGCTGCGATAAGACGCCGTCTCGCCCAATTGGTTTCGCCGTATCTCCAGTGGGAGGTGGAAGCATTGGATCATAGAGCGGAATTGCAATACCAATTGAAGGCGAAGTTCGATCATCAGAGATGGCTGGCGGAAGCCCATCACCCGTCTTCTGCGGCACCTTCGTATCCTTGTCACGGATGAGGCCAAGCTCGCGTGCATCCTTTCCAAAAAGCTCACACAGTTTCTGGCGATAGTAGGGACTTGGTGAGGCGGTGCCATGCTCCCAACGGCTCAGATAGTAGTAATCAGCGCCGATCTCATTAGCAACATATTTCTGCGACCAGCCACGTAGTTCTCTCGCTTCCTTCAGGCGCAAATTGGGTATCGCGACCGTTGACTTTTTCATGGGTAACTATGCTCTCCTCCTAAATATGTTACGTTACACATTCATAGCAATTATTCATTTTGTCCCTCCTATTCAGTTCATTGTTGATGCCTCTCCTTGCACGCCACTATCCTATCTTGTTCGGAATTTCTTTGCAAGAGGCTGCGTCAGTCAGTCTTCCTGGCCATTGACAACCATTTCATTTTCCAGTACGCTTCAGTTACCCTGACTACTGTATTGAAAGGTGGCATTCCATGAGTAAACCCGTCTCGTTGCGTCGTGTTCTCAAATTCCGCACCGTCGTCTCTACCAGTACCGGATTGGCATATGCCGCGATTAGTCTGCTTGGTTGCGTGCAGCTGGCATCATTAGTTGGAGGAGATTCGGGCTGGATCGCCATTGTGATTGCTGGTCTGCTGGCAGTGCTGGCCGCGCTGTGTTTTTCCGAACTGAACGCGCTCTATCCCACGGCAGCAGCGATTCGCCAGTACATGAGAGAGGCCTTCAACGACAATTTCTCGCTCACCATCACCTTTGGTTATATGCTCACCATCATTGCCGTGATTGCCGCCGATAGTTACATTGTCGGCAGCGCCATTACTTACGCCTTTGGGCTGCCGAACTGGGCCTCGCTGATCTGGATACTTGCCCTGCTTGGACTCTCCATGGGAGCCAACCTGAGGGGCATTCGCATTGCCGGTTTGTTGCAGGATATCACTACTTACAGCCTGCTCGCATTTGCCATCATCATTTCCCTGATCGCCCTCGGTCAGCACGGTTTTCAGTTACATGCCCCTTTCGACGCGCTGGGCCATCCCGACGCGCTCATCAACGCCATCGCCGTAGGTGTTTTCATATTTTCAGCTTTTGAATGGGTTACGCCGTTATCGGAGGAAATCTCAGATATCCGCCTGATCCCAAGAGGCATGTTCATCGCCCTTGCGCTACTTGGTATTTCTTACGCGCTCTATACTGTCGCATCCAGCAGCTTCCTGAACGTCCACAGCCCGGCCATTTACAACTCTCCTGTTCCGCAAATGTTGCTGGGCAAAGCGGTGCTTGGTCAACTGGGCATCTGGCTGATGCTCCTGGCTACCCTTTTAACGGCCATTATGACCTTCAACGGTGGCTTCGCGACCGCCTCGCGCTTCCTGTATGCAGCCGCGCGCGAAGATACCTTGCCGACTTTCTTTGCGCGTCTCAGCATCACGTTCGCCGTCCCATATGCAAGCGTTATTTTCCTGACCATCGCATCCGCCGCCATCGCGGTTATCATCTTTTTCACGGGACAGTTCCAGGTTCTGATTCTAGTAGGCGCGGTACTCGAAGCGATGATCTATACCGTCGCGGGGCTATGCGTCATCCAATTGCGCAGACGACAGCCTTCCACAGAACGCGCGTTCCGCATCCGCGGAGGCTGGACCATCCCCATATTGACCATTCTCATTTTTGGCATCCTCGCTCTACTGGCCTCGCTCGGCATTGGCTCAAATATTCAGGCAGGATTGCCGCTCGTTATCACCATCATCATTTTTATCATTTCAGCGCTCTACGTTTTCCTGGTTGTGCCACGCCTGCGGGCCGCAGGTGAAGCACGCAGGGCCGCCAGCCGCAGAAGACGACCGCGTAGAGAGACGAGCAATACGGAGATAAGCCAGGGATAGATTTTTAGATGAGAGGATCAAGGAGAAAATTTATTTATGTTACTTGATCGCAGCAGCAAAAGAGCTATCCAGGAGACGCTCTAGAGGAAAGCGGATATCCTGAATAGAAGTGCCTTTTCGCGCCATATCTCGTAGGATGCGAGTGATATCTCCACGTGTATAGCGCGCCAGAACTGCCTGAACCAGTACCGGGTAGATTTCACGTAGTCGCGCAAGATGATACTCAATATCGTCAATGCTAATCAATTGCGCTACATGCCGAACAAGAATATCGTATATCATTTCCCTTAGTACATCAGAAGATGGTTCATCTGCCAGGGAGAGCGGAATAATATAATCATTTATTTTGACAGAAAAAACATCGGCGTCTTCAGATAGTGAAAGGACAAATTTTGGAGCAATCACACCCAGTTCATCAAATAATCTCTTCGCTAACCATGGCAAAGAAACAGAGAACTGCTCTTCAAAATTGAAACTATCCGAGCTTTCTTCGATAAGGAAAAGGGGTTGATACTTTACGGGACTGATAATCTCAATAGAATCGGCTCGCAAGCGGGCAAAAGCAAGTTCTGCGCAATCCTCTGCCGAGAAATGATACTTCTGATATCTTCCAAACAACTTCTGTAGCATGTCTCTATTTTCAGTTGAGATACCAAGCTCTTCAAGGTACCGAAGAAAGAGCTTGAACATATTTTTCTGATTTGCGTCTTCCATTTGGCCTCCTTAGCTAGCACTTACCTGCTTATCTAGCACTTCTTGCCCGAGGATACCTCGTATGTACCTGGCAATCTCATCAACCTCAAGCCCCTTCTTATCTTTAAAGGCTTTGAGGATAGTGCCTAAATCAGCAACAGATATTCGTTCCCTTACTAATCTGCGCAAGACCTGGGCCAGCCGTGCGACAGAAAGTTCATCTGGCAATGCCTCACTCATAAGCGTGCGGTATTCTTCACCTCCCTCCTTCTTCCACTCATCCAGAGTAAACTGCACCTCTTGCGTACCCAGCAAAATATCAAGATTCGCCAGAAGAAGCTCTTCCATTTGAGAGAGGATTACATGATATGCTTCGAGCATGCCATCCGAAGAGTTGTTGACATCAATAGTTTCCGTCACAAAAGGGGTATTGTAAAAGAGTATCTGATAACCATAGTAAGGCAAAGACAGGTTGTCACGCAATTGGATGCCGGGAACATGTACACCCATGTTTTGGTGAACACGCTTTCTCATTTCAGGTATATCAATTTTGATAACCTGCTCATTCAGAAGCCGTTCATCAATTAAGCCTAATCCTAATTCAATAGTAAGACAGCCGGCAGCAATAAATTGTGGAGTAAGTTGCTCGAAGTCCTTTTCCTTCCTAGAAGGATGCATCGTTGCCAGATAGCTATTTTTGCTGAGTTCTAATTGAGCAATGCTTAGGCCATGACGTCGTTGTGTATCTACAGCAGACTCATTCGCCAGTAAATGTATGATTTCGCTGATTGCCAGGTAATGTTCCCGCGTAGTTATACGTGCATACACGTCTTGTATGATCTTCTGTCCCATATTATCCTGTTTAGCATCGTTATACAGTTGGAGGCTGTGATACAGGGCCTCTACTGCGTCCTCGATCTGTCCCTCGAAGGCTTTTTCGATTCCCACCTCTTTAAAAGCTCGTGCCAAGCCAATTCGGGCCTCTGGCATGAGCAGTTGTTCGTTTGAATCATAGGCTTCAACGAGCATAGAATAGTATTCAATAGCCTTATCAAATTGTTGAGTGCGTAGGGAGAGGCGAGCAGCACCCGCAAGGGAACTTACCCATTCTATACTTCCTGCTTCGAACTGGTTCTCCTCTATTGGCTGTACAAGTTCCAGAACGGCTCCGCTGTCTCGTTCCGCCTGCTCTCGCACCTGCCGCAGCTTCTTCTCTAATTCATCCCGATAGAGAGCAAGGACCTCACGAGTGTATAAGGTCTTCGCATTTTCGCGAAGATGGAATTGTTCGAACTCATTGAGATCCTGCAGGTTAGAATGAAGCTGTAATGTTAGAGCAGGGATTTGCTTTAAAGCATCCAGGCAGGCTTTTTTTGCATCGTCTATGTTTTCTAAGTTCAGGTAGCAAAACATTAAAGCAGAATAAATATCAAAATAACTTGCGGAAGCCTTTTCAATAGCTACCTGTAATATATCAATTGCATCTGTATAGTAGCCGAGTTCGTATCCTGCGTATGCACGTTTCATAAGATTGCCGGGGATATCAAGCGGCAGTCCAGGTGTGGTTTTCTTCCAGATTTGCTGAAAGTTAGCTTGAGCTTGTACATCATCTCCTAATAGACGGTATATACGTCCACGTAAGATCCAAGCGTTAAAGTGATTTTCATCAATTGCTATGCATTGATCGAGTTGCTCTATAGCCCCTGAAAAATCTTTCTTGAGATAGAGAAGCCAGGCATATGCTAATCTTAAATCAATAGTTTTGTTGTGGTCATCTATAGATTGAAAAGCCTCACCGGCATGCTCGTCCTCAAGAAATATAAGCATTAACGCCTTCAAATACAGTAATTCTGCGGAACCTGGTACCAGAGGCATTGTTACCAATGCACTCGTAGACCTCGAAAGACTCATATAGCAGAGGCTTAGAAGCGATAAGTATGTATCCTCGTCTGGCTGCAGAAGCACGGCACGTTCTACGTAAAAAGCCGATTTCCAGAATAGTTCTGTTTCTCCTGTGCGTCGCTCTACGGTAAATGCCTGTTGCCAAAGGCAGAAGGCATAAATAAAATAGGCCCAGGAAAGGAAAGATGTTGAAAACCCAAGAACTTCACCATTTTCCCAAAGTTGACATGCCTGTTTAAGTTTTTCTTCTCGAACTTTCTCTTCCTCAGAACTCAGTGGTGAATCCTCTGTGGCGGAAAAAGCAAGAGCCGCACAGCAGTAGAGGTAGGATAGCGCATGCTCCGGCCTAAGCTCTATTGCCTTCTTCAGACCAGCTTCAGCTTCAGTATACAACTGCTGATTATAAAAAAGTATGCCTGCTTCATAGTAGTGGCTGGCCGCCTGCTCTGCCTCAGGTTGAGAAAGGTCAAGGCCTTTATTACGTACAGATGCAACCAGTATATCCCCTCTTAATTGCTGGGCAGGGGCCTCAAGTTTACTGGCTGCTATCAGGAATTGTAACTCGAAAGCGCGTTTGATCTCCTGTTCTGCCTGTTGATAGTACGTGATTTCAGAATCGTGCGAGAATGTAAAATAGAGTTGTGCGCGAAAGTAATGCATTCTTGCATCATTTTCACGCACGCTAAAAGAAGCCGATTGAATACGCTCTATGAGCGTCTCTTCCTTGCCGTCCTCTCGGTACGTCTCTAGCAGCCTGAGCCCTTGAGCAAGATCGATGTTGCCCTCGATCAGTGCCTGCGCCTGGTAAAAGAGTATATCGCCGTTTGAGGGATTGCGCTGCAATGCCTCATTTGTTGCACTCACTGCCTGTTCATGCTCTCCTAGTGCAATATAAGCCTGGGCGCAGAGAAGATATGGTTCGCAATCCGTTGGACGACTTTCGGCTGCCGACTTCGCAGCGATAAGTGCTTCTTGTGGTTCGCCAAGCGCAAGATGACAGAGGCCACCGACCATCAAAAATTCATAGGCAAACGGCATATTCGTCATGATATCAGCAGGCATGTAAGATAAAGCATTTTTATACTGACCTGCGGCCGCAAGAGCCTGTACGAGTTTGGCATTCGTTGGTATCAGTCGATCAGATTGCTCTACCTGTCTTGCCAGTTCATAGGCTTTGCGCAAAATATTCACTGCGCGCTCAGTTTTACCACTGCGCCACAGTGCCTGCCCAAGCCCCTCAAGCACTCGTACATCACCCGGCATTTCGCGCTGAGCTTGCTCAAAGTCGTCTACAGCGGCATCATACATACGCAAATGCAAATGCACCCGTCCTATAAATTGATTTATACTGTTGAGTTGCTTCTGGTCAAGTCCGGGACTGGTACGTATCGCTATCCATTCATGCAATAGCCATTCGCTTTCCGCACGCACAATCCCTCTTTTCCTGGTAATCAGCCCGTGTGCCCGCTCCAGTAACAAATTAGCGTGCTGTGGTTCCTGTAAAGCAGCTTCGAGATAGGCATGGAAAGCAGCCTGTATATCTTCATTTTTTTCATATGCTGCCGCCAGATAGACATAAACTTCCCAGTCCGGTATAGTAGAAGAGTCTTTATCTTCCTGCAAAGCCTGGTTAAAAGTGATGATAGCTTCTCCGGCTCGCGCCGGCAATGCATCTAACAAAGCTCTTCCACAATCGAAATAAAGGTTGCGCAACGAAGCCGGCTCAGCATAACGTCCTGGCAACACCAGTTCTTTATGCAGTTGACGAGAATAGGAAGAATGTTCTCGCCGATTGGATAAAAATTGCTGTATGCTTTCTCTCATAGCGGTCCTGTTTTTCCCGTTCTGCTAAAACTATCTGTCGAGACTGTATCTGCAGGAAGAGGGGGTAATGCCAGAGGAGTTGGGGGAAAACAATATGGACAGAAGCGAGCTTTCTCATTCTTAAGAGTAGTTATTATAGGTCTTTTACACTTACTACAAAAGAAAGGCGTCCCACATTCAACGCATCCCGTCACGCCTGCTTCATAAAAAGCATGGCATCGCGGGCAATAGCCGGAATCGGGTGTGCCGATAAATTGGTTAGAATTCTCAGAAAGGCTACCCTCATTAGTGTTTGGGGTTGAACGCTGCTTTTGCTTAGGTGGCAGCAAAATGCTATCGTTGCTGCGTAAGTAGAGCACTGGCAAACCGAATGCCTTGCTTACAGACCAGTCTCCCAGATCTTGCAGCAGTTTCTCTCTACCTTGTAATACTGCTGCTTCTATCGCCCTTGATTCAAGCAGTGCCGTATAAAACTCTTTTGCGAAGCGGTTACTTTCTTTGTTTGAAATTTTTGATTGCATCGCCACTACAGCAGGGATATTTTCAGCTGCAAGTCTGCTAGCAATACCAGAAATAGCTCTGTAGGGATTGGCTATTTTACCACCAACGCCACTTTCGCAGGCCTGTAAAAATACCAGTCGCACTTCCTTTATCCCCTTGAGTTCTCTGGCTATGGCTTCTTGATTAATCCAATGAGCGCTATGAGACTCATCAGCGGTTAAAAACGCTATTTCTCCCTTGTCTTTCTCAAAACGACCATGGCCAACAAAATGAATAATATTGGGTCTATAGGTAGCAACAAGCGTCTTAAAAGCTTGCCATGTGGCAAAACCGCGCCTGAGTTTATCATTATCTACCCCATTTTGTACATCTTCTTCATTATTGGCGATCAGGAGAGGTTCTAATAAATCAATTTTACTTCTGATAGGCTCTTCATTGAACATTTCAAAAAGGATCGCACTTTGTACTCTACTGAGTTGCGGTTCATCAGGGCTTGCCTTGGGGCTTGCGCAAACAAATAATACCCTTGGTTTGTCCCTATCTTTGATCAACAGGTCACGCTTGTTCTCCCCCTTACGTAAAAAGAGGCGCCGGGTAAGAACTAATTGTGTGACCTCAGACAAAAACATCTGCTGCTGCCAGCAATAAAGATATTCCCAGGGCCAGCTTAGAAATTCTAATTTATCGCTGTTTATGCCATACTCATCCTCTTCAAACTCAAGCTCAAGACGCAATATAGCACCTTCTTGCTTGTCAAAACCGGATTTTTCTGAAATGATGCGATTAATCAGGTCCCCAACCGGATTGTTTAGCAAGAATTCGTATAAATTCGCGCCCAGGGTACGAAATTCATCCTCTTCAAGCAACCGGCCTTCACGAAATATCTTTGAAAGTGTGGTAATTGTGTCCCATTGAACAGCGGAAGCTGGTTTCAAATAGGCGGTTGGAAAACCTATATCACGATTCAATGTGTGCTGAGTAGTGATCTTTCTATCAATGCCAACAGTTACTTTGAACAGTTGGACATTATCCTCTTCTTGCATGCAGGACTCCTTCTACGTAGTTACAAGAAGCGTGTCATATCCCATGGACTATCTTCCGGGGTTTTTACATGAATAGGAGCACCTTTTTGAAACAGTTCCCTGAATTTCGCCGGCAGATCCTCGATTGCCTCACGTAGATTGGCAGGCGCATATTTAAAAGAACGCGCTACATCCATCTCGCCTCTGATCTTGAATTCTCGGGTGCCTTTCGGTACCTGAACAATCACAGAAAGTAATGGCCGGTGTTCGCGCGAGAATTCCTTTCCATGCAGTTCCCACCATACCTTTTCTAACATGGGAGGAGCATGCGTAATTTTATCGGCCTTAAGGGATAAAATATGAGGCGGAATTTCGAATCCGAGACTAAGATTATTTTTTGTACCCACTCCCGCCGAAAGATCAGTGATGATAGGCAGAGGTGCCGTAGCTGCTGGTATATGAATACTGGGAAGCTGAGCAACCAGGTTCAAATTCGCATCAAGTCCTACCTGGGCCTGAGCATGAACTTTCATATATTCGACAAACTGCTCGTCTGGAAAAATTTGATACGCCTTGGGGCGCGTACCATCTTTAGGAGCATACGGATTAAACTCGATGTCAACCCTTATCTGATTAAAAGCCCACTTTGTTTTCGGATGCAGGTTGATCGTAATATCCAACCAGTAGAAATCATTGCGCGCGGCAAGTTGTTTGAAGCTATAGGGTACCGTCTTATCCGGCAATTGAAGAAAATACTGTTCAGTAATCTTATACATGGTGGGGATATCGGCAAACTCCGCCTCATCATCGGCAAATGCCCGTATCTGCTGAGCTGCAACACTTTCAGCTTTTGTACTATCACCGGGCCCCAGGTGGTTTTCGAGATCATCAAGCCGCTCGGCGGCTTCAAGCAGCAAAGAGCGCCGATCTAATCCCCTACTATAGCTAAAATCAGGAGGGTTATCAATCACCATTCACCTCAAACACTTAACACAAACCATCAAATCGCTTTAAGAAAACTCTATTGACCTTCGGGAATTTATGTTACTATACAATAGATCATATTTCATTGTCAATATTCGCGAATGATAACATCAAATAACACAATAACTTATAGCTGTTCACAAGGCAAAGATATATACAGAACCAATTGGAAGAGGTGCATAAAATGTTACAAGTCCAGAATCTATCATGGCATAAGCAAAAGCATTGTTTTTTACATCCTTGACTAGTTGATAGAGAGCTCGTCAAGGTATTTCACACGGCACTACTTTGCCACCCGCTGCCTTCAACAACCGGTCACGTATGGCCAGTCCCAGCCCATGTTCATCAAAGCTACGGCAAAGAATCACATCTACGCCCGCCGATTCCAATGCGCGCAAACCCGCAAACAATGCCGTTGCTATCTGCCGCGGATCATTCGCGCTTCCCAGCGTCCGAATAGCCGCTTCGCTGTCCTCAAAAACTGGCACATCTTCATCGGCTATGAGTACTCCAACTCGTTCTCCAGACGAACGCCTGCGCCGCAACTCATCCAGCATTGCATTGCGCATGGCCTCAAGCCCGCCATCAAAGAGCAGTAACGGGATAACAGGAGCATAATGGATGAGCATCTGACCGGGAGCTACCTGCGCCTCTGCTTCATTCACCTGCTCAGGAGTGCGTAGCACCGGCGGTTGAACTTCCGGCAAAACACTTCGCAAGGCTTCCAGACTGACCCCGCCCGGACGTAAAATTCTGGGTACTTCAGAGCAAAGATCAAGCACCGTCGATTCCACTCCCACCTCACTGGGACCACCATCCAGAATTAAAGGCACGCGCCCATCCAGGTCGGCAAACGCGTGCTGCGCCATTGTGGGGCTGACATGCATGAAACGGTTGGCGCTGGGCGCGGCAATAGGTGAACCGGTCGCACGAATAAGTGCCTGCGCAACAGGGTGGCGCGGCATGCGCACCGCGACCGTATCCAACCCTGCTGTAACCAATCGGGGCACTCGCGACCCCCGTGGAAGGATCAGCGTAAGAGGCCCGGGCCAGAATGCCTGTGCTAAGCGCCTCGCCCGTTCAGGAATAGAAGCAGTCAATAGTCCAAGCGCATCTTCCCCTGCGATATGCACAATCAGGGGATCGCTGAATGGACGACCTTTAGCCGCAAAAATTCGCTCCAGGGCCACCGGTTGAAAGGCATCCGCACCCAGCCCGTACACCGTTTCAGTAGGAAACACAACCACTTCACCTTGCTGTATCAGCGCAGCGGCATACTCGATTATCGATGCTTCGGGATGAGTGGGATTTATCTTTAGGACTTCCGTCTTCATAAGCTCCATGAAGCCTCTTCCTTGATGTTTTAGAAAAAAGTATAGCATTGTTCATCTAACCACACAACTATCTCAAACGCCAGTCATGAAGAAACAACAGAGACAAACTGGCAGATCCTATTAAGTATTTATCCTGAGAATATCTAAATTGTGAAGTAGCTCACAGTTAACTCCTGTATTTCCACATAGACTGTTCTGTAAGAGATCTCTTCTACTGTTCCCTCAACCAATGTCTAAATGTAGCTTTAAACACTTGAATGCGAACATATTAGCAAAAGGTACATCTACCAGAAAGAGATGATCATGAAACACGCCAAAAAATGTTTTCTCGTATCCCTGTTTTTAGCCATGTTTATTGCCTTGCAGCTAACAGCGGGAGTTGCCGGCGCCACCTCCCGGCAAGCCGCCGGTGAAGCGAAGGTGATCACGAACCATTTGCTGACCGCCGTAGCAGCAATCTCGACCAATGATGTCTGGGCCGTTGGCTATTCATTCACCAGCAATGGCGCACCTCAAACGCTGACCGAACACTGGAACGGCACACAATGGAGTATTGTCTCCAGCCCCAATGTCGGGACAGGAGATAACTACCTGAACGGCGTAGCAGCCGTTTCGACCAATGATGTCTGGGCGGTCGGGGATTACTACAGTATGGGGTTCTATCATGGGCTGATCGAGCATTGGGATGGTTCTAGCTGGAAGACTGTTACAGCCCCAAGTATGGGTTCTGGCAACCACCTGCAAGCAGTAGCGGTCGTCTCTCAGAACAATCTCTGGGCCGTAGGATACTACTTCAATGGCAGCATCTTCCAGACGCTGATCGAGCAGTGGAACGGCAGTAGTTGGAGCGTTGTCGCCAGCCCCAGTGCCGGCACAAACAACAACTACCTGCAAAGCTTGTCGGTCGTTTCCGGCAACGCCAACGACATCTGGACTGTTGGCTTCTCCTTCACTCCTGATAACATAGCGCAAACTCTGACCGAACACTGGAATGGCTCGAGTTGGAGCATTGTCACCAGCCCTGATGCTGGGACAAACGGCAGCAACCTCTGGGGAGTGGCCGCCACTTCGCACAATGATGTCTGGACTGTTGGCTCCTATGCTCCTAACAGCACCCTTTTCCAGACCTTGATTGAGCATTGGAATGGCTCCCAATGGAGCATCGTCAAAAGTCCCAATGTTGGAACAGGTGACAACATCCTTAATGGTGTAGCCGTAGTTTCATCGAACAATGTCTGGACGGTAGGATCCTCTATCAACAGCGCAGGTTCAGGCCGGACGCTAATCGAGCAGTGGAACGGCTCTCAATGGAACATCGTCAAAAGCCCTGACATCGGCAAACAAAGCAACAATCCTTCTGCATTGGCTGTTGTTTCCGCCAGCGACATCTGGACGGTGGGCGACTACTTGACTGCCAATTTAAAATACCAGGCCTTGATCGAACACTGGAACGGCACAAAATGGAGCATTGTCAAAAGCCCTAAATAAGATTGAGTCAATCTTCATATCAAGACGCTAGACGAGACCTCCTGCGCTGTTGAGTACATCACCTTCGCTATGCATTCAGCAGGACTCAGGAGGTCTCGCACTATTAGATTATTGCTCGGGTCTCATCATCTCTAAAACTGCCGCCTCTTCCTCATCGTGTGGCTCGTATTCTCCGGCAATCTTATCGATACGCCAGACGATACCCTGGCGAATAACATATCTCCATTCCAGGTTCTCGCTATTGCTGAAATCGGCGGGCGTTGCCGTCTTGAGCAGATCCAGCACATTGCCTGGAACCGGTGTAGTGATATCCAATTTTCCAGATTGTACACCTTGTACATAGCCGGCAAAAATACCTTCGGGATCGTCGCGAAAGAGGACGCGATGCATGTTATGTAGATTACTGATAGCAGCATCCTGGTGTTCCGGAATCGCCAGATCGTTTATGATGCGACGGCGCAGTGCCTCGAAAAAGCTATATTGCACCATCCCGCTACAAATGAAATGCAGCATGTTCGTGGCCGTATCACTATCCTCATCCCACTTTCTAAAGAGGTCGGCAATAGCGGCTGCCGCATCAGCTACGCCAGGAATGGAGCCGAAATGCCGCTTTGCCAGGCGTTCAGCATACAACGCCGTCATTTCATAGACCGTTTTATGATCGTACAAGCTATTGATGTGGTCAAGCGCTATGCCACGCACGTGGCGGAGATAGCTAATACCATGTGTATCTTCTGGATCATGCGGGTCATGGCGAGATTTTTCGTATGGTGTCTCTGCATACCAATCCACATTCAGCCGTTTGATGCCGATGGTAAATTCTTTGAAAGGATAAATCTCCTTGCGCCAGCTTGCAACACGCGCACCCTTCGTCGTTACTTCAATCAAAAAAGTATTATCATATCCCTGGTGAGGATCGTTTAACAGGTAGACCAGCGCCGAATGACTCCAGGGACTCGCGGTAGCCAGCCGGATCAAGCGGGAGAAAAGCTCTTTGGCACTCTTGTTCTCGCGTATTACTACATCGGCAATACGCAGGCGATGTTCTTCATCATGCTCCTGAAGAAAATAATCCAGTGGATCTCCGGCAACACATACAGGACGATATCCCATATTCAACATCCTTTCCCAACGACATTACTGGCTTATAAAGCTCATAAAAAGTATGCAATTTTACGGTAGTGGATTGCAAGAGAAATCGACTTAAATAGCCTCTAGCCGGCGTCCATTTCCCATTTTGGATTTGACATTTCTTGTGCGACGTGCTACAATTAGAACAAGCATTCAACGTAATTTGTACACTAACTCATCATAGATCATCCATTTTATCGTCTAGCTTAGCATGTTACAAGCCAGTTATGAAAATGCCCATAAAGGAAGGGGCGTAACTCATGAGTATCATACAACTGACACAAACAATACAAATTTTGCCATCTGCCTATAGGCCCGGTAAATATCCCTTACAGCCCATGTTGCCAGGGATGGAGCCGGAGGATACAACGCCTGCAATCATTACGAATCGCCAGATTGCCGAAGTGCTCTCAAGCGTTGCGAACGTGTTGGAGTCGGCGAACAGTAATCCTTATCGCGTTCAGGCCTACCGTAATGCAGCTCGCGGCGTTCTTGAATTGCAGGAACAGGCAGCAACTATTCTGGCGCGCGGTGAGGAACTGCCGGTGCCAGGCCTGGGAGAGCGTCTACGCAGGCGCATTGCGGAGCTTGTTCAAACCGGCACGATGACCTTCTACAATGATCTTTGCATGCAAGCTCTGCCGACCGGCGCGCGAGCATTGCTGGCCATCGAACATGTAGGCCCTCATACCGCCATCCGGTTGCACGAGGAACTCGGCATAGATACGCCGGAAAAGCTCTGGTGGGCCGCCCACCAGCAGCGCATTCGCAGACTACCAGGCTTCGGCCCTCGCAGCGAGGCTCGCCTGAAGGAGGCAGCAGCGCAGGTCGCCGGACGTAATAGCGAAACAAACACTTTGAGTGGAGTAGCATAGACCCGCTCGCGGAGAGCTTCTGCCAGTTTCAGCGAATGCACCCCTCTTGAAGGACGAGGTCTAGAACAGCCTGCCCGGGTTCGCATGCGTTCTCCGGCAGGCAATCTTTCGAGCCTGAAGGCCGGTGTTCTACATGAGTACCGGCCCACTCTGACCAGTTTGCATCTTTCGACTCTCCGAAGTATACCCCATCATCAACCCGGCGAACCAATGCTGCATACTAGATGGCTGCTTCCCCATGCCTCATTTGGCGGTACAAAGCCAGCACCTGGATATGGTAAAATGGTACGAGATGGTATATGAACTGACTGTCCTGGCTATACCTCGTTAGCACTGTCCTATCTTCTCAAATCAGGAGGCACCAATGTCCGAAAATGTTCCCTACTACGACATCCCTGGAGCAAATTCACGCGAGCTCCTGGCTAAACGCCAGCAATTTGTAGCGCGCGGCGTTTCTTCCTACACCAGCATATTTGCGGCGAAAGCTGATGGCGCTATTATCGAGGATGTCGATGGCAATCGCTATATTGATTTCGCGGGTGGCATCGGCGCGATGAATATTGGGCATGCACGACCGGAAGTGACTCAAGCTATAGCAGAGCAGGCCGCTAAATTCACGCATACCTGCTTCAGCGTCGTAATGTATGAACCTTACGTTGACCTGGCCGAGCGCATCGTCAAGCTAGCCCCCGGCAACTTCCCGAAAAAAGCCATTTTCTTCAACAGCGGCGCGGAGGCCGTCGAAAATGCGGTAAAGATTGCTCGCTGGGCCACGGGCCGGCCGGGCATCATCACGTTTGATAACGCTTTCCATGGCAGGACATTGATGACCATGACGATGACCTCAAAGGTGAAACCCTATAAGTTCGGTTTCGGCCCTTACGCACCGGAAGTCTACCGCGCGCCTTTCCCCTATGCCTATCGTATGAATATGACTGATCAGGAGGCCTCGGCATTCTGCATTGCGGAGCTTGAGCGCATGTTCAGCGGAGACGTGGCGCCGGAACAGGTAGCCGCCATCGTTATCGAGCCTGTGCAGGGCGAGGGCGGCTTCATGGTTGCGCCTCCTGGATTTTTACGTGCGCTCAAAGCCATCTGTGAAAAATACGGTATCCTGTTCGTCGCAGACGAGATTCAATCCGGTTTTTGCCGCACCGGCAGGATGTTCGCGGTCGAGCATGATGGCGTTGCACCCGATATGATGATTATCGCGAAGTCTATGGGCGCGGGCATGCCTATCAGCGGCGTAGTTGGTCGTGCTGAAATCATGGATGCGCCTCCTCCCGGAACTCTTGGCGGTACATATAGCGGCAACCCGGTCGCGTGCGCAGCCGCGATTGCTGTGCTGGACCTCTTTGAAAAAGACGATTATGCCGCCCGCTCGCGAGAGATCGGACACGCTGTTACCGAACGTTTCTTGAGGCTTCAAGAGCGATTCCCGATGATCGGCGATGTACGTGGTCTGGGCGGCATGGTGGCGATGGAACTGGTAAAGGACCGCACGACCAAAGAACCTGATTCGCATGCGGCAAGCGACGTGCTGGCGGCTGCGCATCATCGCGGCCTGATACTGATTAAAGCGGGAATGTACGATAATGTCCTGCGCGTACTGGTGCCTCTCTGCATTACCAACGAACAGTTGCAGCAAGGCCTGGACATCTTCGAGGATGCCTTTGTAGCGGTCGCGGGAGCGGCAACCGCGCAGGTCAGTTCCGTTGGATAAATCTTCAAATAACTATAAGTGACCTATCCGTGGTGCAACGATATGGTTCCGTTGCACCACAACTGTTCATGAGAAATTGCCCTGCTCTATCATCTCAATAAATCGCTGCTCCAGCTCGTATGTCCTTGAACCCGGCTTCCCATCGCCAATTGCTCGCTCATCAATCTGCACAATGGGTGTAATCTCCCTTGATGACGAGGTGATAAATGCCTCATCTGCGGCCAACAATTCCGTCATCAGGATAGGCCGTTCCTCAATCGCAAAGCGCCCCCGCGCCAATTCCAGCACGACATTGCGCGTAATGCCGATTAATACTCCCTCTCGCGGTGTGACGAGTGTATCTCCCAGAAAAATGAAGAAATTGCTACGGGTAGCTTCCAGCACGTGTCCCTGTTCGCTGACAAAAAGCGCATCGTTCGCACCTCGCAATTCCGCCTCCTTTAGAGCACGAACAGCAGCTATATAATTGGTCGTCTTGGCTTCCGGCGAGACACGCTGTAAGCTACTCGTGATCAACTTGTATCCCCTGGCAAAGCGCTCCATATCTCGCTCGCCCAGCGGAGTAATCATCACGATCAGTTTTGGTGAGCCGGATGGTAAAATGCCATCCTCGCTTTCGCCCCCCGTAACCAGCAATCGCAAGGCAGCATGCCGGTAGGTATTTCGCGCAATAATCTCTCGTATTACACCGGCAATATGCTCTCGCGGCCAGGGAATCGTCATCTCAATCAATTCGGCAGAGCGATAGAGGCGATCCAGGTGATCGTCCAGGTAAAAAGGACGCCGGTCATACGTGCGCATCGACTCAAAGACACTGTACCCGCGCAAGACGGCAATATCATTTACGGAAAGAGAGGCTTCGTGCGGATGTACCCACTGGCCATCAACGTACCACAGCGCTTGCTTGTCCATATCGCTTGATTCTTTCTAGCTGTCCCATAACGTCGTTCTGATTCTACAATACCTTCCTCTCCTTGAGCCAGGCGACCACATTCTCCGGAACGGCCATCGTTGAGAGGCGTCCCTGGCGCACCAGGCTCCAGTCATCGAATTTATGGCTCTCCTTGATCTCCTTCAGCGTAACGGGTTCCGCGAACCGGCGCACAAACTCCATATCCACTACCCAGCTTTTGTCGTCATTTGGATCTGGACGAGGCTCCGATGCCACGCGAGCAAGGCCGACAATCGCCGCATCACCCTGGCTGTGATAGATCAGCACCTCATCCCCGGGCCGCATGTCCTTAATAACACGTACCGCTTGCGGATTCCGTACTCCATCCCACACGGTTACCTTGTCTCTCTCCAAATCGGCGAGGGAGTAGTGATCAGGGTCAGTTTTTGCTAGAAAATATGCCATAGAATACCGCCTTTTCTTCTGAGTACAATCGGAACAGCCATAAGCAACTTCTCTAACCCAATCCAGGCTGTCTCCGTATATAAGATGTAGCCGTGAAGATAATAGACGGGACTACATCTAGCCAGAGCATAGCATATCACAACTCAGGTTGTGAAGCGCATGTATCCATAGGCGGGTATTGACTAAATAGACCGATACATATTCAAGGAGGAGATGAAGATGACACAGGCAGATCCAAACAATGTTGAACAGAGGGCCAGCTACCAGGAAGAGCTTCAGGTAATGGGCGAGCAACTCGTCTCGAAGGTGAAAGAGTTGCTCCACGAGGGCAATGTGCGCCGCATTATCATTAAGCAAGAGGGCCACACAATTCTGGAAATCCCTCTATCCGTTGGCGTTGTTGGTGTCCTCGTGGCTCCACTGTGGGCCGCGCTTGGCGCAATTGGTGCGCTGTTAGCCCAGTGTTCGATTGAGGTGGTTCGCGCCGAGCGACCAACTTCTGATGAGCCCCCTGCGGCCCTCTAAACCTGGGCATCCGCAACCACATGTAGCATACTCTTCCGAGGCCAGTTCTAGCCATTAGAAGCCTGGTCCTCGGAATTTTTATTTGAAAGGAACACATTATGCCAGATACGAACGAGGTTGAAGTACGACACGAAGGCCCCATTACCATTATTCGCATCAATCGCCCACAGGTCAGGAATGCCATTAACAAGATGACGGCTACGGCGCTGAGGAAAGCCTGGATGGATTTCGAGGCGGACGAAAACGCGCTGGCCGGCATTTTAACCGGTGGAGACGAGGTATTTTGTGCCGGCGCTGATCTTCACGATATTAACCAGTTCGATGTGGACATAGAGGGTCCGGGCCCGCTCGGTTTCACTCGTTTGTTCGTCAGCAAACCTACTATCGCTGCCATTGCCGGCTATTGTGTCGCAGGCGGGCTTGAACTCGCCTGCTGGTGCGACCTGCGAATCGCGGACGAAAGCGCCATATTTGGCTGTTTTGAACGACGCTTCGGCGTACCCTTGATTGATGGCGGAACACAGCGACTGCCGCGTATCATTGGCCTTGGCCGCGCCCTGGAAATGATTCTGACCGGTCGCGCAGTACCGGCCAACGAGGCGCTCGACTGGGGCCTGGCAAACGAGGTGGTTCCGCGCGGGCAAAGCTTACAACGTGCAATGGAATTGGCTCACATGCTGGCACAATTTCCACAGACTGCTATGCGCAACGACCGGCAGGCAGCATATCAAGGTCTGGGCAAGGACCTGGCGGAAGGACTTCGCCAGGAAGCAAGACTTGGAGCTGATACGCTAAACAGCGGCGAGGCGGCAGAAGGCGCGAAGCAATTCCAGCAGGGCAAGGGACGCAAGGGCGATTTCAGCGCCTAATGGTCATGCCCGCAAACATCTCACCATGCTTGCGTATATAATAGTGATATCCGAAATGCTCTACACGTAAAAAGGATCTTATAGCTATGTCGCGTACACTCTCAAGACGGGCTGCCGTGCGGCGTAACAGCCGCTGGCAGTCATTTGCCCTGCTGCTGTTCGGCATCATCTTCTTGCTATTGGCCTGGCTAAAACCTCTCGACTACCATACGTACCCTGCTGGCGTCTTTATTTTTGGCCTGGCAATACTCGTGGCAGCAGTGATCAACCCGTATCGCCTGATAATGGCCGGATTTCTTGTGACATTGATCGGTTTAGCCGTTTACTTTTCCCTTAAACCCACCTTCGCAATTTTCAAAGGTCAGGGCCTGGCATTATTTGTGCTCGCCATTGGCATCGGGCTGTTGGGAATCGCTTTGATGGCGCGGCGTGGCTACATCAGTATTGGGGCAGTGACGCCAGCAATGATCGTGATCGTAGCCGGCATTATCGAGTTTCTGCTGGCCGCGAATTTGACGCCGGGTGGCTTTGTGCCGTTTTTCCTTTCATTCTGGCTGCCCGGTACCGGTTCTCTAGTGCTTGGTTTGATTTACTTATTTGTAAGCGTCAGGGCATAAATTCTGGTGCATTTACCCTTGTCATGTTCAGGTTTGGCTGCTATACTCTCCCCACGCAGAAGCGGCAGGACCCGGACCTTTTCCCGGCGGGGATTGAAACCCATACTTCTCTCGCAACAGAACCAGGTCTGGGTCCTGATGCGACCACTCTACAAGCTCAGGATTAAGTCGCAGAGATTCTTTCAACACAGGCAAAGCCTCATCAAGCCGGTTGGCTCTAGCATAAAAGCAGGCCAGATTGTAGAGTGTATCCCCTCTTGCGGACGCAGCTGCATCCCATTGTTGCAAGGCATTATTTAAGGCGTGCGCCAGCTTCTCTGCAATGCTCAGAGCTTTTTCGTAATTGCCACGGTCAAAGTAAAACTGCGCCAGGTGCTCCTGCACGTGCCAGTAGCCATTGACCAAAATTGCGGATAAGAGCAGGCGCCCTCTCTGCCAGGCAAAAAGCGAGGTACTTAATAGATCATCATCGGTCAGTTTTTGTACTTGCTCGATAAGCTTATCTTGACTGTCTTTATCCTCAAGCAACACTTCCGGCCATGAACGATAGCGATGCTCCTCGAACCTTTTCTGATTGCGCCGTTCAACTTCATCAGCATCGAGTGGCGCATTATCAAGTGAGACATCAGTCAGCCGATTAACCGTTTGCTCTCTCCAAAAAGCGATATGCGCTATGTTATCCTTTACTGACCAATGCTGCGGCGTGCCGGCTTCATTACGCTCGGCTTCGCTTAGCCCATTGAGTACGTCTTGCTCTTCGTTCCAGGCAAGCTGGAGCAGGTCGAGTAGCCCTGACTTGAGCGTTGTGTTCGTCATACGCTTTTCCTTTTTCAGGACGCTACCAGTAGCGATCCTTTACGGCTTTTCTCTTTTCACAACCAGGATTCATACTCCTAATTTTACCACTCCTAGCACATGCCCATTCACCAGCGGCACACCCTTCCTCGCTCGATTGAGAGATTTCAACTCGCTCACTTTGATCGCCTTCACCTGTTCGTTGCCATCGCCATTCCAGATGACCAGCAGGTAATCGTGTTCATCCATGATCATTGCCAGCAGCACACGATCCTTCGCAAGCAATTCCGTCGTTACAACACCGCCCGTTGCTCGTCCCTTTTGAGGATACTGGTCCAGCGACACCTTCTTGGCCAGACCCGACTCAGTTATCACGAACAGGCTTAGAGAGGCATCCAAAGTCTCCTGGGATTCGCCATCCAGGTAGGAAGCGCTTACAACCCTGGCGCCCGGAGTAAGAGCAATAGCAGCAACGCCCTGACCTACACGCCCCTGAGCACGCAATGCTTCGTCACTGAAACGCAGGGTCTGCGCATTGTCCGTCGTCACGAAGTATTCGCCTTGCCCACGCGCTATCAACGCAGTGACGACCACATCTCCATCCGCGAGCTTCATATCCTGCAAGCCATCCACATCAGCTGTACGATACTCGCTCAGAGCGGATTTCTTCACCTTGCCCAGCTTGCTAAAGGTAACCAGGTAGCGGTCGTCATCATAAGCATCAACAGGCAAAATCGTCACTATTTCCTCGTTCGCGGCCAGTTCCAACAGCTTGCGTACTGGCTCACCACGCGCTGGTCGCGTCCCTTGCGGAATCTTATGCGACGCGACCTGAAAAACGCGACCGGCTGAAGAGACACACAACACATAATCCTGCGAGGTCGCGGCAACTACCTGCCGCAACTGCTCATCCCCACGCACCGGGACGTATTCAGCATCACCATTTTTGCCTTTCGGCTTATACGTCTCTGCCGGAAGCGTCTTGAGCGTGCCATTGCGTGTGAAGGCAATAGTCAGGGGTTCGCGCTCATGCAGGCTCGCCACCTCGATGATGGGCGCATGCGCCTGGCCTTCCACCTCGATAAGCGTGCGGCGCTCATCGCCAAACTGCTTGATTAGCTGCTGCATCTCTTTTTTCAAAAGTGCAATCAGCGCTTTGCGGTCGGCCAGTAGCAATTCTAACTCGTGAATGCGGGCTTGCAGCTCCTCTTTCTCTTTCGCATACTTGCTTGCATCCAGCCGCGTCACCTGCGCCAGCGTCATAGAGGCAATGACTTCGGATTGGATCGATGTCAGCTTATAGGTAGTCTCGATCTTTTTGCGCGCTTCTGCCCGGTCCGCTGCCTGCTGGAAAATCTTGACGATACGATCAGCGTTGGCCGCGCCTATAATCAGGCCTTCGACGATATGCAGGCGCTCCTGGGCTTTACGCAGATCAAACTGTGCCCGGCGCGTCAATACATCGATCTGGTGCGCATTCCAGTAGTTGAGGAGTTCGATCATCCCCACCTGCTTCGGCTGGCGTGCGGCCTGCATCGGCTCACCAAAGAGATAGACCATCTGGAACGAGAGCGAGACCTGCAAATCTGTTTCGCTGAAAAGCTGCGAGAGAGCCTGCGCCGCATCAGCATCCTTGCGCAGTTCCAGCACGATACGCGTACCCTTTTCAGTATCGCTTTCATCGCGCAAATCAGGCATCAGCCCTTCCAGTTTGCGCGCATTGATGGCTTTGACGATTGAGGCTTTTACCTTATCTCTACCAATCGGCGGCAGCTGTGTCACAATCAGAGCACGACTGCGCGGCGTTTCTTCCAGGCGCACTTCCGCCCGCACAATGATGCGCCCCTTGCCAGTCGTCAGGTAATCGCGAATGCCCTCAATGCCCATAATGCGACCACCCTGGCAAAAATCAGGTCCCTGGATATAGGTCATCAACTCATCAACGGTCATATGAGGGCGGTCCAGCAGGGCGATGCAGGCACGCAATACCTCGGTTAGATTATGCGGTGGAATGTTGGTTGAGAGACCTACAGCGATACCACTGGATGGATTGACAACCGGCGGAATGCGTCCCGGAAGGTAATCCGGCTCCACAACTTTCGGGTCCTGCTTGTAGGTGGGATGCAGCGGAACCGTCTCGCGCTCCATATCTGCCATCAGCGCTTCAGCTAACGGAGAGAGGCGCATTTCAGTGTAGCGATAGGCAGCGGGCGCATCTCCATCCTCGCTGCCCATATTGCCCTGGCCCTCGATTAAGGGATAGCGCAGAGTAAAGGGCTGCGCGAGGCGAACGGCAGCGTCATAGACCGAGGCATCGCCATGGGGATGATAATTGCCCAGAATGAGACCAACCACTTCGGCGCTTTTCACCGTCGGACGGCTGGAGAGGAAACGGGCATCGCGCATACCCGCGAGAATACGCCGCTGCACAGGTTTCAGACCGTCACGTGCATCAGGCAGCGCCCGGTCGGTCACAACCGAGAGGCCATAGGTCGCGAAGGCCTGCGTCATGATGACAGAAAAATCTTCTTCGCGAATAATCCCAACTTCTGGTGTAGTATTTTCAGTCACACGAGCCATTTTTTAAACATCCAGTTCTTTAATCTTGCGCGCATGCTCCGCCAGAAACGTGCGGCGTGCTTCCGCGTTCTCATCTTCCATCAGTTCTGCTACCAGGCGCGCAGCCAGCACGCCATCTTCCATCGTGACGCGCTTCAGTGTGCGGCGAGCAGGATCAAACATCGTATCGCGCAGTTCTTTGGGATTCATCTCGCCCAATCCCTTGAAACGCTTGAACTCCAACTCCGCGGCATCCGCGTGTGTTTTGACAAATTGAATGCGCGCCTCGTCATCCAGCAGCCAGTGTACTTTGCCCTTGTACTTGACCGAATAAAGCGGCGGGCAGGCGATGAAGACATGACCTCGTTCAATCAGGTCGCTGAACTCCTGGTGAAAGAGCGTGAGCAACAGGCACTGGATGTGCAGTCCGTCCACATCCGCATCGGTCGCAATGATGACGCGATGAAACTTCAAGCGCCCAATATCAAACGAATCGCGAGTGCCTGTTCCCAGCACGTTGATGATGGTGCGAATCTCCTCGTTCTCAACGATGCGTTTGAGATCGGCCTTTGCCACATTCAGTGGTTTTCCTTTCAGCTTCAGCACAGCCTGAAATTCCGAGAAGCGTCCCTGCCCGGCGCTACCACCCGCGGAGTCGCCTTCGACGATAAACAATTCTGAGCGCTCAGGGTCAGAGGAATTGCAGCGCAAGAACTTTTTGGATAAGGTCGTATCGATCAACTCGCCATTTTTCTTCGTGCCCGCCCGCGCTAACTCCTCAACAAGCTGAGCCTCGTTGCGCGCCTTTTGCATTTGCTGGATTTTCTTGAGCCACTCTTTCCCGGCGCTTGTATTGCGATCAAACCACTCCTTCAACCCTTCATCAACCACTGAGCGGACAATGCCCTCAACCGGCGCGTTATTGAGGCGATCCTTGGTCTGTCCCTGGAATTGTGGATTCGCCAGCTTTACAGAGATCACCACGTTCAATCCCTGCTGAATGACCTCCGGCTTGAACCCTTCTTTCTCACGACTTTTGATAACGCCCAATTTCAGAGCATAATCATTCACAACTTTCGTGAGGGCTGCTTTGAAACCGGTCTCATGCACGCCGCCATCCCGCGTGCGAACGGCATTGGCAAAACTGTACATCGTGATCTTATAGCCGGTGGTTGGCTGTAATGCCACCTCAACCTGCACGCCGTCTTTTTCTTTGACAATCCCGATAACCTGTTTGAAAAGGGGCGCGCTGGTGCTTGTCGCGAGATCTCGCACATAATCGGGCAGGCCATCTCGCGAGTAGAAGACGCGGCTGACCTGCTCCTCGGCGGCATCATCCCAGGCATCGAGATGAAAGGTTACGCCGCGATTGAGATAAGCAGCAGCTTTGAGGCGGCTTTCGATGGCCTCCAACGAATAATAGGCGTCGGCATCGAAGATAGTGCGATCATACAACCAGCGCAGCTGCGTCCCATGCAACTTAGGGTCGCAGGACGCAATGTGATGCGGCATGGCAGTGCCCCGGCTGAAAACCTGGGTAAATTGCTGCCCGTCCTTCCAGATGGTCAATTCCAGCTTTTCGGAGAGAGCGTTTATGACGGTTGAACCGACACCATGCAGGCCGCCTGCTGTCTTATACGCCCCCTCTTCAAACTTGCCACCGGAATGAGGCACCGTTAGAATAACCGTCGCGGCAGGCAGGTAATCTCCCTGGTAGAGCATGGGATCAAACGGCATGCCGCGCGCCTCGTCCCGCACCGTTACCCAACCATTTCTATCAATGGTAATCCATATGTGCTTGCCATATCCGGCCACCGCTTCATCGACCGCATTATCAAGCGCCTCCCAAACAAGGTGGTGCAAACCGGATGATGATGTTGAACCAATATACATCCCCGGACGATGGCGGATAGCAGCGATACCTTCCAGAACCTGGATATCCGCCGCTGAATAATTACCCTGCTTTTTGGACCGGGTCGTACTTTTAGCCGGTGCTGTATTCTTCGCTTCTATTGTATGCGTAGTCGAATCTATTTCCTCAGTTGTTCTCCGTGAAGCAAACAGTGAAAGCTGCTCATGATCTAACTCATTTTGTATCACCGGGGATAATTTGGGAGAACGAGCCATATAGCTGGATTCCTCTCTATTAAAAGATATTCTTGCCTTTCAGCATACAGTCTTCTATTCCAAATGTCAATAGGAATTTCGGTCATTCGTTCTAACACATAAGCAGGTGAGAAAGCAAGCGCTAAAAGTACCGTCTTCTTGCGTCTATGGGGAAGGAGACAAATTTTTTACTGTAAAATAGGTCAAAAGAACCTCTCTTTTTGAAGATAATTCTGTTTTATGAAATTCTATTGTATAATTGAACTGTAGGCATGGGTAGTTCAGACGGTTTCTATATCGAGGACAGGCCATATGCGCTCATAAGCCTGTTTTTGTTTATCCACCTCGTCAAGCGTAACACGCGAAAATTTTGAGATTTTTTAATCGATTACCTCGTTGTATTACTAAACCAACTTATGCGGCAAAATATAGTACTGGATTAGTCCATCGTGCTAATCCGGCGAAGAATAGATATCAAGGAAGGATGTATGCCACGTCCATCAAAACAGGTTCCCCCCAATACCTTAGGAGGACGAATTCGATCCGCGAGACAGAAACAGGGTCTCTCCCTGGCCGAGGTGGCGGGAGAAAAATATAGTACGAGCTTGATTTCGCAGATTGAGCGAAATCGTGTGGACCCCTCTCGGGATAGCCTGGAATATCTGGCCGACCGCCTGCGACTCCCGTTGGAAGAGCTCGTAGTCTTAGATCAACGACATCGTGTATCTGAATCCGAGTCGAATACATACAAATTTGTTGAAGATCAAAGGAGAGTTGCTACCCAGTTGCTCTCCGACAAATTACCACGGCATGCTCTGGATGAATTGAAACACGTCACTATTAGCCAGTTGCCGAACTCCCTACGCTGGAGGATTCTCGCGTTACGCGGAGAATGTCACTTCGCTCTGCGCAGGTTTGTGCCCGCTCAGCAGGATTTCCTTTCCGCGGTCGCCTTGCTTCCAGATGAGATACCGCCGGATCAAGCAATGGAAGTTTTAACACTGCGTCTTCACCTGGCAGCCGCGACCAGGGAACTCGCGCAACTGAAGGAAGCGTTGGATTTTTACCAACAAGCTCTGAACTTGATGAATGATTCTACCCCGCTCCGTTATATAGCTGAGGCGCATTGGGGCATGGCACTGGTGGTTTTTGAACAAACAGGGAAGGTGACGCCAGACAATGCTAACGCTGAATCAGCGTCATCAACCGATACCCAGTCACAAATGCAGATTGCGATGAGTCACGCGGAAAGCGCCTGTATTCTTTACAACTCCATCGGTGAAAAACTACGCGCAGCTTTACTCAATTGCCAGATTGCCCTCATCGAGCATTCAGAGGGCAAAACCGGGGCCGCCAGTAAACGGCTCAATGAGGTCCTGACCATCTGGAAACCGACACTTGAGGCAATGGAGCCAAATGGGCATACCAGCAACAATCATAATGGCAAAAACCGCTACTCGCTAAAAGAACGGGCCAATGTTGTCTCAGCCGCGGCCTGTTACCTGGCCGGAATTGAAAACGAAGCGGGTAACCGCGAGAAAGCGATGGAATATATTCAACTGGCTATCGATGCAGGCGGGCAGAGTTATACCCTGCGCCGGGCTGAAGCCTACATGATGAAAGGGCAAATCCTGGCAGCCAGCACACCTGATGATCCAGAGGTGGAGGAAGCATTCCGAAAGGCCATCGCGGAACTTGTGAAGACGGACCGGCTCGGAGCCAGGGCTCGCGTTCATATCCTGCTCGGAAACTACTTGATTAAGCAGGGCAGGGAGAAGGAAGGCAAAGCTGAACACGATATGGCCATACGCCTCTCCAACATTGGTTCAGGATTCACCGACTATTCCCCAGACATAAATGCCGGGGCTTCTATGGATTGAGCATTTTGTTGAATTATTATGTCAAAGTGCATCATTATGTCCTGGGGTGGGGTTGTTCTCTCAGTAGCATCTGTTGCCACATCATCCACAAGCACGCGAGCGCTCGCGTGCTTGTGGATGATATAATGACATCACTATCAGGAACAATAAACCTTTTGCAGAAGGACACTTTACGATGCAATCGATCACCGGACAATACGAGTGTTCCCACCGCTCTGGAATAGGGCTTGACTTCTTCACTTCGCGTTTAGACCGGCTTACATTGTTGGCAAACGGGCGTTTTACCATGATCGTGCAGGAACACAGCCGGCTTACTCATGCCGCCCAATCTGTAATAAGCGGACAACAAATCAGTACCCAGGTGCCGGAAACAAAACGCGAGGGAACCTATACATACCAGGGAAACAGTATTACGCTCAATTTCGATGATGGCACGCAAGAGCAGGGTCAACTTGTTGCCAACGGCATACAGCTTGGCCAGAATATGTTTGAGAAGATCTCAGACTCTACTTTGTTGCCGCCCACCAATCGTTTAAAGATGGATATGGAAGACATCGCTAAGGGGCTTAAAATCGCGAGCGCTATCGGTGGCGCCGCTATCAAGGCAGCGAAAACCATCCAGGACACCTTGCAGAGCAATCAGAGTCCTCCATCAACGTCATCCCCAGCAGCACAATCTCCCCAGCAGCAACCAGGTCAAAGGTATCAGGCTCCCGCTGCTTCGCCCCAGCCTGGGCCAGCACAGCCCGCCCGGTCAGCCCCCGCGTATTCACAACCACCTGTTCAAGGTACGATAGAGAACCAGGACGATGAGACACTTTTCTGCGACCAGTGCGGCGCGCCGGTTCGTCCCGGCAAGCGTTTCTGCAACCATTGCGGAGCGCGATTGCCTTAATCAGGCCGCTCCTGGCCTTTTTGTGACATATCCTTCATCAGGAATTCATAGGCAGCAATGATACGTTGCATCTGCTGCTGATCACCGCCCTTATCTGGATGATATTGTTTGGCCAGGGTGCGATAGCGACGTTTAATTTGCTGTCGAGTCGCATTGGCGGGAAGTCCCAGTATATTGAGCGCTTGCTGGCGTGCCAACATGCCACGAACGGGATTGCCGGGGTTCATCCAGAGCGCGCGCGCGCTTATACGGATCACATGCCATAAAAGAGAGGCAAAACTCTGTTGTCTCGGCGGGGGTTGCGAACTCATACCTATCTTTCAACCTGGCAACATAATTTCTTCATTGGGCTTAACGTATTGTACCTCCATATGATACTATCCGCAATGAAACGTCTGAGCACATCAAACCGTGCATACAATAGCAGAATGAGAACCTTTGATATCATTCACTGTTCAGGTAATTAGGGAGGTGAGATCATGGTAACACAGGCGAAGGAATCAAAACCAAAAGAGGAAATACAACGCATCACATCCTCGAAAGATGTTAAAAAGGTTGCGAAAGATGTCAAACCGATCCAGCAGTTCTTTTCAAAATTCAACAACGACTGGGTCATGAACTTTGCCTCAGGTCTGGCATTCAACGTCTTAACAGCTATCTTTCCCATCCTGATCGCGCTCATCGCCATTTTCGGCCTCATTGTCGGAAACCTGGCACCGGGTTCAGAAAAGCAGCTTATTGACGGCATCCAGAATGCCTTTCCCAAACAAATACAGGCCGGTAATCTACTGGTGCCTGTCTTTAATTCCCTGAATCGTAATGCCGGCCCTCTACTCATTATTGCTATCCTCACAGCCCTATTCGGCGGCTCGCGCCTTTTCGTGGCGTTAGAGGGATACTTTGATATCATTTTTCATACTCGTCCACGCAACGTCATCCGGCAAAACATCATGGCATTCGTGATGCTGCTGCTGTTTATCGTCCTGATACCTCTTATCATTTTTGGTAGCGCTTTACCGGCCCTTGTCGTCTCGCTTTTAAAAACAACCCCACTGAACAATGTTCCTGGCAGTGGGATTTTCTTTACGGCGATCGGTATTGTATTCGCCATACTTTTCGCGTGGATCCTCTTCGAGACCATCTACGTCGTCGTGCCCAATCAGAAAATCAGCTTCCGCAATAGCTGGTTAGGCGCGCTCGTAGCAGCGGTATTAGTAGAAATTTACCTCATCCTCTTTCCTTTCTATGTGACCCATTTCATGAACACCTACACAGGAACAGCAGGTTTCGCCGTCATTCTGCTATTCTTCCTCTACTACTTCTCGGTGATTTTGTTGCTGGGCGCTGAAGTGAACGCGTTCATCGCCGAGAAGGTACGCGCTACACCGGCTGATATTCCCACGATGATCCACGAGTTAACCAGCCACCTGCAAACAAACGAGCAGGCTATTCAGCAACAGGCAGCAGTCTCGCACAAAGATGAGCAGCCAAAAGCTATCCTTCCCAAAGGTGAAGCCAGTAAATTGAAACAGCAGGCTCAGAAGACTGGCTCTAATGGCAAGACGGCAGCGAGTTCTGACGGTCAGATGCAAACACCGTCAGAAACAGAGCATAAAGAGAATAATAAGAAGAAAGGGAAAGGTCGTACTCCGGGAGCCTCCAATAGATTTACCATCCTGGAGGTCGTGGCAGGGACTGCCCTGGCCTTTATGATTGAGCTTTTCCGCGAGCGCAAGGGGAAATAAAGGGATTGCTTTCCTGGCTTCTTCTCGATGCTGGCATACTAGCTAGATGCCTATCGAAGTTGAGAGCTGACCCGCGGTCTGTAAAAGACCGCGGGTCAGTTTCATCATCGAAACTACTGATCGCCCCGGAAATTTGTAACTGCCCTACTATTTCAGCGGCAATACCATGACCATAGAGGCCCTCCGCTACTGTCGCTGCCCCTAGAGCCGCTTCAAAGCCCTGAAATTCCGCCTGTGCATAAGGAAAGAGATAAACCTGGTAGGAGTCGGCGAAGCGCTCAATAAATGCATCTCTCAAACGGCCCATGACGACAATTTCGTCAAAATGATGGATTGCCATAAGACCGGCCAGTTCCTGATTCAAACCTTCCCAGTAGGCCCGTTTAGAGGCTTCTTCAAATTGTTTCCCTGTTTTCACCCCACTCGTCATCCCATTGACAACTCGTCCATCTTCGGCAATCAAGACACTCCAATCATCATTATCAACTTCCAGGAACATAAAGTTCATTTCCGGCCAGGTCGCCTCACTTGTCCTTAACTGCAACAAAAGCGCGGCAAAAGCACAGAGCTTATCCGAGGTTCCCAGGTCCTCGCGCATCAACTTCCTATGTAGCGGAACAGAAGAGAGAAATTTTACTGAGGGTGCCACATAACTCGCGACGTTACTATAACCGATGGCTATAAGAAAATCTTGAAGAGCATCATTTCCTGACACCACGCGTTCGAAGCATTCATGGGAAAGATCCACCAGGCGCGTAAATGGAGTGTTGATCGCCGCAGCCACGACAATATTTGGTTCTGGATAGAGTACACATGTATGTTCAAGGCACGTCCTCGCAGCGCCCGGATCGACAAACGAGTTGAGTTCCAGCACGTGCCCTTTTTCCATCAAACAGGTTTGCCAATGCTGTCTCCCGCAAGACACACCCAGAGATACGCTCATAACATTCCTTCCCGGTTTAGCTGCCTCAACCATGGTTTTCTCCTCGCCTGATTTTTGAATGGTGCTATTATAGCACATCTTCTTTAGTCGTATGGAACGGGCTATCCAGGTGTCTCATGATGCTTGACGCATTGTTACTCTTCTGTTACACTTCAGGATAAGTTGGGCAAGAGATTTTCCCATCGTCTGATTCTATCTTGTGAACTTTAGTAGCGCATAAGCAATGTTCATCCTCCTAACTGGAAATGGCGGGGGCTTGTACCATCCATTACCCGTAACAGGTTGACCATCTCTTTCAAGCTTCAGCGTAATGAATCGCATTCTCTTCCAGAGGTCTAAGGCATGTCAGATGAAACTCTCTCAAATTCTAACCAGCAGACACAGGAACACTTACGCGCGGCCCTGCGCGAGAGTGAAATTCTGCGGGAATTGGGGGAATTACTGGCATCATCTCTCGACCTCAATCACATCTTGCAAGTGCTTGTGAAGCGTAGTGCCGAGGTTTGCGAAGTTGAGCGCTGTACTGTATGGCTCTTAGAAGAGAAATCACATGTCCTTCGACCCGCTACCTATCATCTTTCCTCGCAGAACATCAGCAGTAACGCGATCCAGGCGGCAGATGCCATCTGGTATCGCAGTACTCTCTCGTTTCAAGACCCGGTCATCCAGCAGTTATTTAAAGAAAAAGGTATCTTATATATCGCCGATCTCCATACAATAGCAACACTGCGTCCGGTAGCAGAGACATTTCTGGTGCGTTCTGTACTGCTCATTGCCCTGGTGCGCCAGGGCCGCCCGCTTGGCATGTTAACACTGGATAACCCGGATAAAGCATCTACATTTTCTGCCCAACAGCAGCAACTGGCCCACGCGATTGGTCAACAGGCCGCCATCGCCATTGATAATGCGCGCCTGTACCAGCATGCCGAGGAAGAAAGACGGCGCACAGAGCATTTAATCGATCGCGCACGAGCAATTTCTCAGGTAGCTCTGACTGTGAACTCAGGAGAGGAGCTTTCTACTGCCCTTGAAGTCGCGACTCGTTACCTGGTAACCGGTTTGAACGCCGATGGAGGCGCCATTGTACTGCTGGATGAGAACCTGCAGTTGGCGAGTGAGGTCAATCTACAGCAACATGGCAAAAATACACCTGCTCCTATACTTGTTCACCTTCCACATTGCAGGCTCGTCGCCACAACAGGGGTACCGCTGCTCGTCAAAAAAGAACAGCTTGAGGGTGAGGAAGCAAGCTGGTTCGGGCAACTTTGTCTGGAAAACACGCTGATCGTACCTCTCATGGTAGGCACAAAGAGCAGGCAGGAAATGAACGCGCCTGAAGCATCAATCGCTGATGCACGCTGCGTTGGCCTGGCCTTTGTCACCTTCCATGACTGCAATACACATCCCTCGAGAGGACAACTGGCATTCGCCCAGGATATTGCCGCACAGTGCGCGCTGGCTATCGAGAAGGCCCGACTGCTGGCTAAGGCCCATCAAGCCGCGGAACTGGCCACCGAGCGCGCGAATACGCTAGACGCTGTATTTCAAGCCATGAACGAGGGTATCACCGTTATCGATCGTGAGGGGCTGGTGCTGGTAAGCAACAACGCCGCCTCTAAATTTCTGGGCGTCCCTTTGAACACGAAAGAACCCCTCACGACCTGGCTGCGCCGTTTCCCCGTCTATACCTTACATGGACAACCGGTCAGTGAGGAAGATTTTCCTGTGTCTCGCGCCTTGCGCGGCGAGCGCATCCGTGGCGAGCGCTTCGTGACCACGCGCAGTGACGGTGCTGAACGCGTCGTAGAGGTCAATATCACTCCCCTGCTCGATAGCTCAAAGCAGCAGACCGCACTTGTCTGCGCTTTTCGTGATGTCACCCAGCAAATGCGCATTGAGCGGCGCATCCGGCACGCTCTTGAAACCATGTTGCATGTAGCGGAAGCAGTTTCAGGCATTACTGACATCAAAGAAATTCTCAACAGCGTTCTTTCGATGACGATGAAGGTTCTTAATTGTGACCGCGGGATGATTCAACTCTACGATCACGAGAAGCACGCATTCACTCCATTGCTGTCGATTGGCTTTACGAAAGCGGCCGAGAAGCAGTGGCTCATTGATCAAAACGCCTGGCTTAACCCTGCTCCTGACGATTATCATGGCTTTCAAACACAGTTGATGGAGGGGCACGCGACCCTTGTGAGCGCTGACCAGTTCGAGATGCATTCAGACCAGCGGGATCACCTCAGTAACGTCATGATTCTCGCGGCCCCCATCATTCATAGCAATCGGCTGCATGGGCTCATCTTGCTGGATCGCTCGCAGTCTCTCGCGAACGATGTGGCACAAGCGGAATCCAGGCAGCCCGATACGCGTCATCAGGAATTCAGTGTCTGGGATATGGCAATACTTGAGGGAATCGTGCAACTGGCAGGATTAGCTGTCGAGCAGGCTCGCTGGCAGCAGGAAGCACAAAATGCTCAAACCCGTGAGGCAGCGATGCGCGAAGCTAATATGCTCAAGGATGAATTTCTGGCCATTACCGCGCATGAATTTCGCACCCCACTTACCGTCATACTTGCCCATTCCCAGATGGCTCTACGGACTTTACGCAAGGCCGCCAGCCAGGAACAAATCAGTGACGACCTATCTTCTTACTTCAACGAAAATCTCGCGACCATCGAGGAACAGACGCACCAGTTGACCAACATTGTCAATACTTTCCTGGAAGTGACCCAGATCAATCGCGGACAGCTCGCGCTGAAACTGGAAGAGGTCGACGTAGCGGCCCTGGCCCAACAGGTCGTGAATGACCACAGCGCGACTTCAAGCAACCATACTCTCACCTGTACCGTTGAAGAGGCCGAGCATCCCTACATAGTGCAGGGCGATAGCGCGCGCCTGCAACAAATTCTTGCCAATCTGGTACAGAATGCGATAAAATACAGCCCACTCGGAGGGCCGATTACAGTCTCGCTGCGCCAGATTACCAGTAGCCAGGGCAAACCGTTTATCGAAGTCTGCGTCGAAGATAAGGGTATCGGTATTCCCAAAGAGGCGCAGGCACGCCTCTTTGAGCGCTTCTACCGCGCGCCGAATATTCAAGGCAGCAAGACCAGGGGCATCGGGCTTGGCCTTTATATCGTGGCTCAATTATTGCGCTTGCACGGAGGCACGATCAGGGTAGAGAGCAGCGGCAACTTTGGTGAGGGCAGTCGCTTCATTTTCACATTACCATTGCAG
Source organism: Ktedonobacteraceae bacterium (assembly GCA_035653615.1). Taxonomy (NCBI): domain Bacteria; kingdom Bacillati; phylum Chloroflexota; class Ktedonobacteria; order Ktedonobacterales; family Ktedonobacteraceae; species Ktedonobacteraceae bacterium. The sequence goes on from DASRBN010000007.1 coordinate 129,960, forward strand.
ATTCTGTAGGGATAGTGCCTTGTGCCTATCCATCCCTTGCGCCTGCCCGTCCTCAAGCTTGCGAGGTCAAGCGTAAATACAATAGAGGGATAGGTGCGAATGAAAAACCTTCAGAACTGGCTTCTTGAACTGGCCAGAGAAACCATGGCTCGCGAGGGCAGCGAAGACGCCGCGCATGATTTTGATCACCTGGAGCGTGTGATGGCCATCGCGAATACAATTGCGGCACGCGAAGGCGGCGATCTTCCAACCATCTGGGCAGCGGTAGCTTTTCATGATATTGGGCAGGAACGCGAACGTCGGCATGGCGGCGATCATGCGCTTATCGGAGCCGAAATGGCGGCCGAACTGCTTACAAATACAATGTTTCCACAGCAGGCCATTCCTGGAACACAACAGGCCATCCGTGAACATCGTATGACGGGCGGCATAGCTCCACAAACTTTAGAAGGGCGCATTCTCTACGATGCGGATAAATTAGACGGTCTTGGAGCGATTGGCATCGGGCGGCTCTACATGATTACCGGTAGGCGCAACCAGAAAGTGTATTCGCCGCTGCCGGCAGGAATTGTCGAGCCTGTCGATCCGCTGCTGGTAAGACAATTAAGGCACAGGCCCGATTACTCTCCCAGTATCGAATTTCAGTTGCTCTTCGGTAACTTGCCTGAGCGCATGATGACTACTACAGGAAGAGAATTAGCTCATGAACGCTTCGGCTTCATGCAAGAGTTCTTTACCCGCCTGCGAAAAGAGGCCGGAGGAGAACTCTAAAACCTCCTGGATAGGGACAGGGACCAGATTTATCGCGTCCGGGTAAGGCTTCTGCTCTAAAACAGTTCTGTCAGCAAAATCACATAATTAAATGCGGCCTGCTTCATGGCGGGAGCGCTCAAATGAACGGTGAATCCGGTCTGGGGCTGCAAAGAGACATACTGAACGACCACCGGACCGGGATCTTCGATAAGCGTCACTATCACCACACTGGACGAGGAAATATGTGGATTAGTTACAGACGCCACTTCCTGCCCTCGCTCGAACAGGCCGGAACCGGATAACTTTCCCCGCCTCGTAGTGCTCGATTCAAGCTGCTTCTCAGCTATTGCTTTGCCGTCGCCTTCGGGCTTATGCAACTCGTCACTAACTGCCAACGTTTGCTTGCCGGCCACAGTTTCTCGTTCATGATCGGGATCAACCCTCTCAGTTTTACCCTTTTTACCTGATTTTTGTTCAGTCTTAGCAATGGCCTGCAGCCGTACTTTGGTCGTTCGCCCACCCAGCCGCTGCTTCTTCTGGCTTCGTCCTGGCGTCTCCGTAGGCGGTATGGTGGGAGCCGGTGCCGTCTCAATCTTCGCATCCAGCGTCGTTCCTGGCGGCTGGGGACGGACCGCCGGCATCGTTTTTGATTGCAGGCTTAACTTAGGAGGAATGATGGGCACGCTGTGTGATTCAGAAACCGGCTCATCAGTTTTATCAGGTACACAATCCTCCTCATCTGCCAGGATGTCTTCATCAATCGCAGGTTCAGCAAGCGCCTCTTCCACGGAGGCGGATAGATTCAACCTTTCTTTCGCAAAACGTGCATGCCATTGTTGATTCGCCAACTCATCGGTTTCCTGGGGAGATGCCATTGTGTACCTCCTTTGAAATACTCATTCCTTCAATCGAATTTACGATATACGATGAAGCACGTAGAGGCAGTATAGCATACCATGTTGTCAGGATAGTATAAATTAGCACATTTGGGTCGGATAGATTACTTATTTTCTCTACCGGTTAAGATACACGTTGCCGAATAAAAAGAATGAGAGCTAAACTGGCCCCGGATCGAGCGAAACAAAGCAATAGGAATAATTGGTAGTAAGTCATCCTTTTCTTGAAAGTCTGGAGCTTAACCGGTACAATGATGTTCTGTCAGAGGTTGCATATCACTGGCATCTTAGTTCTGCCTATGCATAATGTTGCCAGTTATATTTATTTTCTACATTTAGGAAGGGTTCTATGAAGCTTAACGGTTCGCACAAATTTAAAGCCAACAGCAGGCAAGTTTTTAATGCCATTCTCAATCCACAGGTTTTGCAAATGTGCATTCCTGGTTGCCAATCTGTCGAGTACCTCGATGCCAATCGCTTGAAGGCTAGCATCACAACGCCTTTACCAGGTTTAAAAGGCCCCTACGGAGCGGTTATTCAAATTGCCCAGCGTCAAGACCCCAATGTGCTTGTGCTGCAAGTTCAGCGTAAAGGTACAGGCGGCTCCATTAATGCTACCAGTCAGATTCGAATTGCCGACGAGCCAGATGGTGCGGTGCTGACGTATGATGCCGTGGCCGACCTCGAAGGCCCCATTGCTATCGCGAACAATCCCCTGGGTCAGGGTATTACGAAGAATTCCCTCAAAACTTTCTTTGATAAGCTAGATAAGACCATCGCCTGATCTATAGGGACAGGTCTTGTACCTGTCCTTCTTGGGGCACGAAGAGGACAGGTCTTGTACCTGTCCCTACTGGATGGGGCAATCCGTTCGTGTCATGCTGAGTGAAGCGAAGAATCGCAGTGCGATGAGGCGCAGATTCTTCGCGGAGGTTTCCCTTCGAGCGAAGCGAAAGGCTCAGCATGACACGAACGGCGTCCTTACCGCCCTTGATTGGTAAACTTCATCAGAATGGCGATTACAGAATAAGCACAAGACCTGTCCCTACCGGCCTTTCCTGAAGCCCCAGGAGATAATAGCGCACACCATGGACTGAACCGGCGGCACCAGCATACCGTTATCCTCAACCAGCCAGTTTCCGAGTAGAGTACGTAATTCATCGCGCGTCTTTTCATCATCTGGCAGAATAAGCTGCTCCAGCAGTTCTTCTACAGCCACATCGAGCGAGGGAAAGCGCAGGCTGGATGGGATTTTGACGACCTCAACGTTCGCATAGATGCCCATTTCGTACAGAACATCCAGCGCTTCGATATAGCCAGGAGGAAGGCAGCGCTCCTCACCATGAAAATGTTTCCAGATTGGAGCCGTCAAAGCATCAATATGGGTGGCGCGCATGTAAATGTAGCAGGTATCGCGCGCTGCATAGTTTAGCTTTTGGAGGAAAGGCACGATATCGAGAATAGGATAGAGAACATGGCTGCAAATCACGATATCGGCCTGAAGATAGCCGGGAGTATCTTGCCACTTTGTTTGCACAAACGAGATATTAGCTAACCTTCGCTCAGTGGCATCCTTGCGCAAGTAATCCAACATGGCAGCGTTGGGTTCGACGGCAGTAATATGCTTCACATGTGGTGCGAGGGCTAGCGTGAAACGACCGGTACCGGCCCCTACATCCAACAGTGTGGTCTTCGGAGTTATCACCTCACGCAGACGCAGATAAAAAGGATCGTGGGCAACCGTGTCCTTTGTCGAACGATGATAACCACGTGCCCGGCGATCCCAAAAATCGGCGCTGGTGCGGCCTAAACGCGCATAGGCCGCATCCATTTGTTGCGCACGTGTAGTAAGTATAGCTTTCCAGCGTTCAACCGCGGTTTCCATAGGCGCTAACTACCTGTATTGGCCGTATCCGGCGTTTGTAGCCTGGTCTTGAGGCAATCGAAAAACTGACTGGTCAGACGCTGGGCAGTACCTTGCAGCAGGCGCGCGCCAACGCTTGCGATAGTCCCACTCACGATTACATCGGCTTTCCAGTCCATGCGCGTCTCACCGTTGTCAAGCGAGGTGAGTTGCATATTACCGGACATATCGACCGCGCTCCCAGGGGCCTTACCTCGTGCTTTTACAACCATCTTCGTAGGCTCTTCCTTCTCAGGGCGTGTAACATCTAAGGTGAATCTGGCTTTTACTGCGCCGATGCCGACCGCAACGACAGCCTTCCATTGTTCGTCCCCTGTTACGTCCAGGCTTTGAAAACCGGGCGCGCAGGAGGCAACCTTGTTTACATCCATAAGAAAGGCCCAGACCTTCTCAATAGGAGCTGCAATAGTTTGTGTTCCAGAAAATTCCATACGTTCGCTTACCTTTCGTTCTGCACGAGATACTCTTGTGGATTGCGTTCAAACAACCGTTTGCAGGCCGGGCAACAGAAATAGTATTCTCTACCCTCATAGGTGCTGTGATGCCGGGAACCTGCTATTTCTACTATCATACCACAGACCGGGTCAATAGCCGTCTCAGCAGTTTTCGCCATTTTAGCATCCTTGCTCTTAGATTGTTCTTCAATGGAGGGAATAGCCTCACCTCTGGGCGCCATGAATCTAGCCCCTACATCCCCCTGGGGCCGATCAATCGGCGCTGGGCGCGATGAATCGGCCCCTACATCCCCTTGCAAGCCACGACGGCGTACCTGCACCAGCTCGGCAAGAATGCTGGCCGCGATCTCTTCCGGCGTAATCGCTCCCACATCCAGCCCTGCCGGGGCCTTGAGGCGCGCTACCTGCTGCTCGGTTAACCCTGATGTACGTAAATAATCGCGGCAGGCGTCAGCGCGTTTACGACTGCCAACCATGCCGATATAAGCCGCCGGGCTGCGTAATGCCTGCTCCAGCGCATCTTCATCGTATTGCCCATGCGTGGCAACCAGGACGCATGTTCGCTCGTCGATACGGACCTGGCTCAAATCGGCGGCATCCAGTTGAGTAACTACGTAATCCAAAACGGGTGCAAGCTGGCTCAAAGCGACGATTACAGGCGAATCGCCTATCAATACCAGGCGCTGCCGCGGAAGATGTGGTTCCATATAAATATCCAGCACTCCTCCACTGGTACAACTCATCGGGAACATACGAATATTATCGCGCACCACGCCAACTCCCGGGTCTCCCAGGCGCAAGAGATAAGGATCATCCCCTTCGCGCATGGCACGCAAAGCCTCGCGCACTACAACCGGCTGCGCGCAGTTACCGCCGATCCAGCCCGTCATCTGTCCATTGGCCTGAATAATGGCCTGGGCCCCCGGTTTAGCGGAGGTAGGTCGCTCGCACCAGATAACGGTGGCGAGCACGTATGGCTCTCCGGCCTGCTCCAACCGGTATGCAAGTTCAAGCAGAGATTTTGACATGCTATTCTGTCCCATGAAAGTGAGGGTAGGATTACAAGGACAACACCCAAAACATGCGAGGACATGAGCCATCCCGAATGTTGAGGAACGGGCACGTGGAGGGCGACCACAAGGGTCCCAACCGTCCCCGCCCTTACAATGACTCCGCACCCATACGAAGCGACCTCATTGTCGTAGCCTGCGCCCCCCCCACATTTAGAATGATTCATGTCCCAGAGACGTTAATCCGTCGCCAAACCCTTTTCCTTCAGGATACTCCAGACCTTCCAGGGGGTGATCGGAATATCGATATGCCGCACCCCTACATGAGCCAGCGCGTCGACCACCGCGTTGGCGATGGCCTGCGGAGCGCCGACGGTGGGCGATTCACCGACGCCCTTGGCGCCGATGGGATGATGTGGCGAGGGAGTATAGGTCTTATCGGTCTCCCAACGCGGCGTCTCCATAGAGGTCGGTATCAGGTAGTCCTGGAAATTGCTGCCCAGGACGTTGCCATTCTCATCGTAAGAGATCTCCTCGTACATTGCCGGAGCAAGACCCTGCGTCAGGCCACCATGAATCTGCCCCTCGACGACCATTGGATTGATGATCGTGCCGCAGTCGTCCACAGCCATGAAGCGGCGGATATGCACCTGCCCCGTTCCACGGTCGATATCGACGACGCAGATGTAGCTGCCGAATGGATACGTCAGGTTGGGCGGGTCGTAATAATTCACGGCCTCCAATCCCGGCTCAAGATAGGGCGGACAATTGGTGTAGGCAGCAAACGCGAGTTCCTGAATCGTCTTGCCCTTGTCGGGCGATCCCTTGACGAAGAAACGCCCCGGCTCCCACTCGAGGTCATCTTCGCTGACCTCCAGCAGGTAGGCGGCAATCTTCTTCGCCTTTTCGCGCACTTTACGAGCCGCCAGGGCAGTCGCGGCACCGGCGACGGGCGTGCTGCGGCTGGCATAGGTACCAAGTCCATACGGAGCTGTATCCGTGTCGCCATGCTCGACATCGATATCGTCCGGCGACATACCAAGTTCGGCGGCGATGATCTGCGCGAAGGTCGTTTCGTGCCCCTGGCCCTGCGTCTGCACGCCGATGCGGGCCAGCGCTTTGCCGGTAGGATGCACGCGAATCTCGCAGCTATCGAACATCTGAATGCCCGCGATATCAAAATGCTTGCCAGGGCCGGCCCCAACGATTTCGGTGAAACTGGAGATGCCGATGCCCATCAGCTCACCACGGGCGCGCTTCTCCGCCTGTTCGCGGCGCAGTCCCTCGTAATCTACATTCTTCATCGCCAGATGTAAGGCCGCCTCGTAGTTACCGCTATCGTATGTCCAGTTCAGGGCCGAACGATAAGGGAAAGCTTCGGGCCTGATGAAGTTCTGCATGCGGATTTGCGCCGGGTCCTTGCCAACCTCACGTGCCAGTGTATCCATGGCACGCTCGATCAGATACGACGCCTCGGTCACGCGGAACGAACAGCGATACGCGATACCGCCAGGAGCCTTATTGGTGTGCGCGGCATCCACTTCCACAAAAGCATTCTTGAAGTCATACGAGCCGGTGCAGATATGGAAAAGGCCGGCAGGAAACTTGGTCGGCTGCGCTGCCGCGTCGAATGCGCCATGGTCGGCCAGCGTGTAGACCTTCAGCGCCTTCACCGTGCCATCTTTGTCGGCGGCAATCTCCGCCTTGATATGATAGTCGCGCCCAAACCCCGTGCTGCTCAGATTTTCGGTGCGATCCTCGATCCACTTGACAGGCTTGCCGGTGACAATCGAGGCAACTACCGCGCAGACGTAGCCGGGATAGATCGGCACTTTGTTGCCAAAGCCGCCACCGATATCAGGTGAGATGATGCGGATACGATGTTCTGGCAGCTTCGAGACAATCGCGAAGAGCGTGCGATGGGCGTGCGGAGCCTGTGAGGTCATCCAGACGGTCAATTTGCCGGTCGCCTTGTTGAAGTCGGCAACGCAGCCGCAAGTCTCAATGGGTGCAGGATGAATACGCGGGATATACATCTCCTGGCGCACCACGACACCATTTTGCTCAGCTTCGGCAAATGCCGCGGCGGTTGCCTCACGGTCTCCCGTCTCCCAGTGATAGATATGATTGGTTGGTTGCCTATCCTTCTTGTCAGGGCGCAGCAATGGCGCATCAGGCTCAAGGGCCTTCTTAGGATCGACGACCACCGGCAGCGGTTCGTAATCTACCTCGACAGCAGCCACGCCGTCCGCGGCAGCATAACGGCTGGTCGCAACAACGAAAGCGACCTCCTGCATCTGATAATGCACGCGATCCAGCGCCAGCACTGCTTCTGTATCGGCTGAGAGCGTGGGCATCCAGGCAAGACCGGAAGCATCCAGGTCCTTGCCGGTAATGACTGCCACAACTCCTGGAACCTTCAGCGCCTCGCTGATATCGATATTCTTAATGAGCGCGTGGGCATATGGGCTGCGGACGATATCCCCGTAAAGCATGCCGGGGAGCTGGACATCATCGACATAGTGTCCCTGCCCACGAATGAAACGCGCGTCCTCTTTGCGTTTGTAGGATTCGCCCAGGCCATGGGCATGTACTTCGGTCGCCATCATTCGCCTCCTTCACCGGCGCTTACCGGAACCTGCTCAGATGCCTGCATCTTCCTGGCAGCATATTGTATGGCTTTGACGATATTGACATAGCCGGTGCAGCGGCACAGGTTACCGGAAATGCCGACGCGAATTTCCTCTTCAGTTGGATTGGGATTGCGCTGCAATAAGGCCAGACCGGACATCATCATACCCGGTGTGCAATAACCGCACTGCAAGGCATGCTCCTCGTGGAAACCTTCCTGCAGCGGATGTAACTGGCCGTTTTGCTCCAATCCCTCGACGGTCATAATCTCGCGCCCATCGGCCTGCACCGCGAACATGGTACAGGATTTGGTCGCCTTGCCATCGACAAGAATCGTGCAGGCGCCGCAAGAGGTAGTATCGCAGCCGATGTGCGTCCCGGTCAGGCGCAGCACATCACGAATCCAGTGGACGAGTAGCAGGCGAGCTTCGACATCGCCTTCATAAGGCGTTCCATTGATTGTGACACGTATATGATGAGTACTCATCTATTCACCTCCTGTAGCGCGGGCGAGCGCTTTGCGTAACGCGCGAACTGTCAACGTGCGCACCATATCGCGCTTATACTCGGCGGGGCCGCGTGTGTCGCTGACAGGCTGGGAAGCAGCGGCGGCAAGATCGGCCGCCTGGTGGATACTCGCATCGTCCAGGGGCTTGCCCAGCAGGGACTGTTCGGCATCGCGCGCCTTGATCGGTGCCGGACCTACATTAGTCAGGCCAATGCCAGCATACGTGACATTTCCATTAGCGTCCAGCGTGATATATGCCGCCACGCCTGCGATGGCATAGTCGCCTACTTTGCGTTCCAGCTTGAAATACGCACCGCCGCTGCGGTCTGTGGGGGCCGGAATGCGAATCTCGGTGAGTACCTCATTAGGCTTGAGCGTGGTTTCGAAGGTCATGTCGGTAAAGAACTCGTCGATTGGGATGACCCGCTCTCCGGCAGGTCCCCTGGCGACAACGCGCGCTCCTAAAGCGAGCATCGTAGCGGGATGATCGTTGGCGGGATCAGCGTGGGCAAGATTGCCGCCAACAGTGGCCCAGTTTCGTACCACCGGATCGGCTACCCCGGAGGAGGTATCCAATAGAATGGGGTAGCGGCTGCGAATGAGATCGGAGCTATCCAGTTCCGCCTCGCGCGTCATGGCACCAATGTGCAGGATGCCATCCGTTTCCTGAATGTACTCCAGACCATCGATACGGTTGATATCAATCAGAATCGACGGGCGAGCAAGACGGAAACGCAAGAGGGGAATGAGGCTCTGGCCACCGGCGAGAATTTTGGCTTCATCGCCATGCTGGTCCAGGAGGGCCACAGCTTCGTCGACGCTGTGTGCCACCATATAATCGAAGGAACCAGGTATCAAAGTGTCACCTCCAATAGTCATACATGCGCAACTTCCGGCGCTTCAAAGGAAAAAATACGCCGACCAAACGGGAGGCAGTCTACCGCTCAGGATGTGCAGAATCCTGACTGTAATCAAGTGTAGCATGCCGGCAAGATAGTTGTTACCTACGAAAGGAGGTAATCAGAAGCATACGAATGGAGGGAACTTATGCAGGGCAGATGAAAAAGGCCTCCTGGTAGCCAGGAAGCCTTCGATGAACAGCGAATCAATGAACTCTACGGCCCGGAAAGAACACAACCGCCGCGATGGTTGTCCCATTCTTTCTGCACAATGTAGGTATGGCCATTCCAGGTCACATCACCGCCATACTGGTTGATGGAACCAAAAATCCAGGCGCACTTGTCGCCTATTTCGTTGCCGGAGTAATCGTACCAGGCATTCAGCAAGGGATCGGTGGCCGCCTCCATTTGTTCGTGTGAGGTAACATTAATCGTTTGATCGGCATCATTATTATTCGGGCTGTAACCCGTATAGCAGGAGAAGCTGGCGGCATAGGGCATGGCCGCGTAAATGGTGTTCGAGCCGAAGTAGCTGTGATAGGCACAGAAGTAGTTGGAGGCACACTCTGAATAGGAATTGTCGAAGCACAAATCCTCGTTGGCTTCCAGGAAGACAAAGAAGATGTTATGCGTACTAGAAGACCATCCATTTACTGCCTGCGCATAGCTCACTTCATTCTGGATATCGCTATCCAGCAATGGGCTTTCTGGGTAGGCGCTCGTATCAACCCAGGACGTGACCAGGTGTTCGGCTGAAGGATAGCGACCGGACGAGTCATGGTACTGGGTATTGTTCTTATAAAGGCCTGTTCCATTGACATCGTTGAAGTACCGCTGGATGAGGGAATTATAACCAGCCTGGACATTGCCGGTTGGCTCCCAGAAAATGGCGTAGACATTCGCGGTACCATACATTACAGGCCCACCCCAATACACGAGATTGTTGGCATCGGGCTTGATTTGACCCGGCTTGCGAAAGAAATGCGGAATGTGATGGCGTGAAGCCGTCGTCGTAGAGGCTGCTGATGCAGCAAAGACACTTGAGGGGGACATCGCTACAATTGACAGTAACAGCATCGGTACCATGAACATTGGAACGATGAGTTTCCGCATGCAAGTCTCTCCTTTAGAAGACACTGAAAAACACTTCTACGTCACAGTTGAGTGCTTTGCGATCGGTATAACTGCACCCTGCGGTCAGAAACTTTATCCCTCCTTTCATACTGACTGTATGCAGTTAATAACCTCTGCTGCTGCTAAAACTCGCTTAAGACGCAGTTGTACCCCTTTACAGCAGCGTCTCGCTAAGCTCTTCTACAAGCGCCATACCGGACCCCCCTGTATAACGCCTGGTTGTATTAAATTGTAGCAGAAAAATTCATTTTGTGCCAGATTGCTCGATCACTCGTAAAACTTCTAATTACTTTAAAGCCTCGAAGTAAGATATACCTTTGCAACACCTTGAGCATTGTCTGTGTTTAAGTAAGTAGAAGTGGAGAAAAGGAGGGTGCAGCAGGGCACTATGGATCACCAGGATAGGGATTTGCAACTATTGCTGGCAGCCGACCTGGATGCTTATTTCGAGCAGTTCATGCTCGTTTATCAGCATCGACTGTATGCCTTTGCCTTGCGCCAGGTAGGAAATCCGCAGGATGCCGAAGATATCGTCCAGGAAGCCTTTTTACGCGCGCATCATGCTCTTAAGAACTACCCATCCTCGCGTATTCAGGGCTTGCAGTTGCGGCAGTGGCTTTTCAAAATCACGTTGAATGTTTTCCGTAACCGTATTCGCCACCTGGAGCCTCCATCGGTTCCAATAGACACATCAGAGGACAATCCAATACTTGAGATAGAGGATCAGGATGAAGAACCACTTAGCAAAATATACTGGCGTGAGTGGCGGAACGAGCTAGAGGCAAGGATAGCTGAGCTTCCTGAGCAGTACCGCACGGCGGTTAATCTCCACTATTTTGAAGATCTCAGCTATCGTGAGATAGCAGAACTACTGAATCAACCGGTAGGAACAGTCAAAGCTACTATCCATCGCGGCATACGGTTGCTGCGTAAAGCGTTGGAAATACAAGTCAACGAAATGAGATGAGCCGATGGAAAACAACAACGAAAACAATCCAATAATCGATGCCGGCCCATTTAGCAGGCAACAACATAGCCTGGCAGAGATTCAAGCCCCAGATTCCCTGATTCCATCAGTGCTGAGCCGCATCAGACAGGCAAGTGTAACAATCCAACCTACAAATTCGCCAGAGATAGATCGCCTGCTGGCAGCTATAAAAGATACCGACTGGCATGTACGAGCAACCGCCGTAAGAAGTTTCGGAGAATTGGGTGAGCATACTCCTGTTGAGCCGCTTATAACAGCACTGAATGACGAAGATACAACTGTAAGAGCGGCAGCAGTACGGATACTGAGATATCTGCCTGAACAAGCCAGAATGAACCATTTGCTAGAAGCCCTTCATGATTCTGAATGGATCGTGCGTGAGGCTGCTGCGTTGACATTAGGAGAGTTGGCCGACCACGGGGCTTATGAGACTCTACAAATGCTTGCGAATGCCGAACGTGAGGATACACAGGTGCGTGAAGCCGCAAAACTGGCGATGAAGCAGGCCCACATAGATACCTTACGCCTTTCGACAAGTGCCTCGACTAAAACACCGATGCTTCAGGCAAGCACCGATCTTCAAAAGCGAACCAATTCCTCTCGTGTCAAGCTTATTGAACTTGTCAGGAGATTGCCTGCCTGGAAGATAGACAATAAAGACTGGCAAGAGGAGGATGATACTATGCCATTAACCGATTCGGATGAGATCATAAATTCAACCCATCTATCGCGGCAGGATGCAATCAGGCCCAAAACCCATGCTGTAGTGCGTGTAGGAGAAGCAGTGTTGGCAGCTCTACTCATCGCAGGTCTCATCATCACCTGGCTAGCGTTCGCGCGTCTGCCACATCCATCTTCTTCGGTCTTGTCCTCTCATTCCCGGTCAACACCCACGCCTACAGCTGATATTTCATCGCCTCTCATAGGCCATGACGTAAGGTTGACCATTAATAATGGAGTAGTATATGCGGGCACGATGAATAATGACATCTATGCCTTGCGCGCGGGCAACGGTAAATTGCTGTGGCGTTACCACACGCAGGGATCAATCAGCGAGGCACCACTCGTTGTAAATGGGATCGTCTATGTCAGCGCAAACACAGTAGTGGGACCTGGGGAGGAATACACAGGAATAGCCTATGCCTTACGTGCCAGTGATGGAGCCGTGCTCTGGAGGTTCGCCCGCAATGGTTACACATACACGCCGGTGGTAGTTGATGGAGTAGTCTATATAGGCGCGTGGGATAATACAGTAACTGCCCTGCGCGCCAACGACGGCACGCCAATCTGGCATTTTACTACCCACGGTCCTGTTTTTGACGATCTTAGCGTAGTGAATGGGGTAGTCTACGCCAGCAGTTACATAGAGCAAGGCCCTGGCACGGTCTACGCCTTAAAGGCAAGCGATGGCACCCTTCTCTGGCGCTTCACTACCCAGGGCGGCGTCTCCCAGGCAACAGTAGCCAATGGGGCGGTTTACGTGGAGTCAGCGCAGGGCCTGACGGTCCTGCGTATCAGCAATGGAACTCCTATCTGGCACTTTGCCCTCGGAAGCACCGGTTTCTCAACGCCGATCGTACTCAACGGAATAATCTATACCATGGCGCTCAAAGTTTCGCTGGCTGAAACTTCTTCAAGCGGAGGCGGCTCTATGGCCAGAACCATTTCCAGCGAGCAGATTACCCCTTTCACATCGATCGCACCATTCAAATCTGGGGTCTCGTCCGTCTACGCACTGAGAGCCAGCGATGGCACACCTCTGTGGCACTACACATTGAATAACGGAAAGAATAGCTGGGGAACATTGCTTTCGATAGCCAATGGAGTAATCTATGCGGGTGCAAGTGTCGATAGCGGGAAAAACTCCATCTATGCGTTGCGGGCTAGCAATGGCAGCCTGATCTGGCAGCAAACTTCTGACGACGCTCCTGATAGCGGAGTGGTCGCTAACGGAATACTGTATATCGGCTCAAATAGCAGCGCTGTCTTTGCGCTACGAGCAGATAATGGTAGTCTGCTCTGGAGTTACACCAGAATTGGCCAGGTTTTCGATACGCCTGTTCTCTCGGGCAACTACCTCTATGTTAGCGCACTCAACGGTATTGTTTATGTCTTGCAGACGAGGGATGGTTCATTACAGTGGTATTATCAAACAGACGTCAATGGATGAGAAAAGTCTGAGTGCTCGCACCGCGGCAGGTGGGATAGCTTGCCTTATAGCCATCCCTGCTTTACGGCCACCATCACCGCCTCGGTTCGATTCTTGACACCAAGGCGGTGCAAGATCTCCTGCACATAACCCTTAACGGTATTCTCACTCAAATACAGTTGTGTGGCGATCTCGCGACTGGAAAGTCCCTGGGCAACGAGACGCAGGATCACCAACTGCTGCGAGCTGAGTAGCTCAGGAGAGGGTTCAGATTTCACCGGGGGTGTGCGGCGAAGCTGGGCCAGGACTGCCACAGCCGCTTTGGGATCAATCGCCGCCTCGCCGCGTGCCACAGCGCGAATCGAACGTTTCAAGTCAAAGCGCTCGATATCTTTGACGATGAAACCACGCGCGCCCGCCTGGATACATTCTGCCACCAGTTTCTCATCGGTAAACGTCGTCAGGATAATTACCGCGGACTGTGGATAACGTTCTGAAACAATGCGGCAGACTTCGATACCGCTTCTATCCGGCAACCGGATATCCAGCAGGATCACATCGGGGCTAAGGCGTTCGACCAGCTCAACTCCCTGCTCTGCGCTGGCAGCATCGCCAACAATCTCAAAATCCGGCTCTGATGTGAGGATAGCTTTCAGCCCCTCGCGCACCATTTCATGATCGTCGATGATCAACAGGCGGATCATAGCGGAACCACCGCCTTTACAATCAGGCCGCCCTCTTCGCCATTCGCCAGCAAAAACTGGCCGCCCAGTTCCTCAATGCGATGGCGCATACCCTTCAGACCCAGATGCATCGTATTGCTCTGATACGTCTGAAAGAGCTGGGAAGAAAGGCCGGTACCGTTATCCTGTACGACAAGCATCGCCTGCTCAGGAGTCACCTGCACCGTCACGATCACAGTTGTCGCCTGCGAGTGGCGGCGCACGTTCAAGAGAGCCTCCTGCGCCACAGTAAGCAGTGTTTGCTCGATATGAGACGGTAAAGGACTGGCCCACTCGGCAACAACAAGATCGGCCTCGATGGAGGAGGATTCGCGTAAATTTTGAATTAAGGTATAAAGCATACCGACCAGGCCACCCTCCTGCACCTCCGTTGACGATAGGGCAAAGATCGCATCTCGTACCTGCGCTGTACCCAACGAGGCTAATTGCTTGATCGCTCCAAGCTGGCGAACCAGTATCGAATTGGAGGGTACATGCTCTAAAACCCAGTCGGCTTTCAGGCCAATCGTAAATAATGTCTGTTGCACGCGATCATGCAATTCCTGCGCGATACGGCTGCGTTCATCGGCAAGCATCTGGCGCTTCTGCACCTCGGTCAGTTCATGATGCAGTGTCTGCAGATCGGTGGCAAATTTACTCAGTTCCTGGTTGCGACGTTCCAGTTCGGCTGTGCGCTCATGAACTTCGCGCTCCAGCATAGCAGCGTGCTCTTCCATAGCCCGCCGCTCGCGCGCTATCAGCCGCGCATTGTGAATAGCAACGGTTGCCTGCGCGCTCAAGGCTTCAATCAATTCGACATGCCGCGAACTGAACCGGGATGGTCGAGTATCGCCGATCAGAAACGCTCCTAAAATTGTCCCTTCGCGTGTGCGCATCTGCACGCCAAGGAAACTGCGCACAGGAATATGCCCGCGAGGAACACCTACATAGCGTGGGTCATCATGCACATCATCGACGACAATCGATTCACCCTCCCAGAAAACCGGCTCTAAGACACCAAGGCCTTCCACCGGACCCAGGCGTCGGAAGTGCTTCTCAATGCTTTCCGTCGCACCGGAGATAGCCGCCATATTAAAGGTGACCTGGTTGGCAGATAACTTTCCATGGTCATTCGCAATCTCCGGGATCAGGAAGAACGCGGCATATTGAGCAGCAGTCACTTTGCGGGCAGCATCAGTAATCATTTGCAGCAAGCGCTGCAAGTCAAATTCTGAGGTGAGCGCAATCGCGATACGGTGTACCTGTGCCAGTTCTTCGGCGCGCTCTTGCAAGTCCGCAATCAGTTGTGTACGGCTCTCATCGATAGTTTGCGACATAGAAAACCTGCCTCTTGAATGAGCATACAAGAACGATGAAATCAGTATAACATATTCATAAGAACAACCGATATTTCTATGTATGATCTAAGTTTAATTAATTGGCGTATTACTATTTGGCAGGTTGAGTCCTTTTCTTACCTGGAAATTGGTCCAGTCCCTGAATTCCGGTAACGTTTAGGAATGATCCGCTTCGTCTCTCGGGAGAGGGAAAAAATGCATGAAGATTGCAGTTCTCGAGGACAACCCCGACATTCTTGAGTACATGAAGACCGCTTTAGAGATGGCCGGACATCAAGTAGACACCTTTATCGACGGTTATCTATTCTTACAAAGCCTACTCACCGGTACAGCTATCCGCACTCCCCTCCCTTACGACCTCGTCACTATCGACTTACTTCTTCCAGGTACCATTTCAGGACTTGAGGCAATCAAGCGCATCCGGCAAGATATTCCCGCGCATCAACTACCCATCATCGTGATTACAGGGGTAGGAGTCAAGGGAATGCAAGAACTGCAATCTCTCTTTCCCACCATTCCAGTACTGCATAAACCCTTTCGTTTGCAAGCGCTGCTCCAGTTAATTGATTCTTTCTAGGCTACCCTACCCGGCAAAATACAGCCTTTAAATACGAAGTTTCGGGCATTGCCAGGTGAATGGGATGATCAACGCCATGGGTATAGGTTTCCAGCAATTGCACCGGACGTTGCAGGCGCTGTGCGGCCTGCGAAAGCGCACCCAGCAGGTCATCCATTCCTACGAAGCCCGAACAGGAACAGGTCAACAGAATACCATCGTGCCGCAAGACCTGCATGCCCAGGGTATTCAGGCGACGATATGCCTTCAAGGCCTGCGCTCGGGCGTCCCGGGTTTTAGCGAAGGCAGGTGGATCGAGTACCACCACATCAAACAATTCCCCGTCCTTGTGCGCCTGCTCCAGGTAATCAAAAACATCGGCTATAAGAAATAGATGTGCGTTTGGCTCGATGCCGTTGAGGATGAATTGCTCGCGCGCCGCTTCAATCGCCGGGGCCGAGATGTCCACGCTGGTAACACGGGCTTTGCTATTGCTAAGAGCAGCATAAACGGAGAAACCGCCCGTATAGCTGAAACAGTTCAATATGCGATCAGCGCGAGCCGCGTATTTGCGCAAGGCTTCGCGTTTATCACGTTGATCGAGAAAAAAGCCTGTCTTCTGCCCCTCCCACGGGTCCACCAGGAACAATACGCCATTTTCGCGCACAGCTACCTGCGTGGGTACGCCACCGTAGACAACACGTGGCTCCTCTACTTCCAGCCCCTCGCGCCGGCGAGATTGACTATCATTGCGCATCAGGATTCCACGCGTTCGTACCTCTTCCAGCAGCGCATCGATAACCAGCGGACGCAATCGCTCCATACCCAGCGTATGAATCTGGACGACCAGCACCTCGGCAAAGCGGTCAACGATCAATCCCGGTAAACCGTCTCCTTCGGCGTTTACCAACCGGTAGGCATTGGTTTTATCGGGATCAAATACCTTCCTCAATGCTGCCGCGCTGCGAATGCGCCTGCGCATAAATTCATCATCGATAGCCTGCTCGATGTCGCGTGTGAGTATGCGTATGGCAATATCCGTGTTGGGGTTATAGTAGCCACGGGCCACGAAATCTCCCGTGGCCGATTTGACATCAACCAATCCACCAGGCTCGATCCAATGAGGCGGCTGCTGCAATGCGCCGGAGAAGATCCAGAGGTGCCCATTGAGCAGGCTCTCCTCGCGGCGTGGTTTCAGGCTGGCGGTGGGATAGTGTACAGGTGATGACACAATGCACTCTTTCTTCTTGCGATCTGTTTTCTCGTATTATCTCATATGAGGGAAGAAAGAGATACGTTCTTTCAATGAAAAATCGGGCGCCCTATCCGGCGAGGCAGGGCGCCCGTTGGGGCAGTGTGAAAGGACAAGGCGCTGTCCCTACACCTTTCCATCGTGCAACTTGATGGCGGCGATAACCGGGTCGGTATGATGTTCGCCAAGACGCATTTCGGCCTTTTTCAGATTCAGGGCGCTGTTAATCAGGGCAATATGCGTGAATGCCTGCGGGTAGTTCCCCAGCGCGATATCATGTTCGGAGTCGATTTCCTCAGAGAACAGCCCCAGGCGACCAGCATGTTTCAACAGCCGCTCAAAGAGCGACCTTGCCTCGCTGATGCGTCCCTGCATTGCCAGGTTATCGACCAGCCAGAACGTACAGATCGTAAACGTACCTTCGTGGCCTTCTAACCCATCATCGGCAAGATAGCGATACACAAAGCCATGCTCATCGGTCAACTGCTCCATAATGCGGTCAACGGTTGAGCGCATGCGTGGATCATCGGGCGCGATAAAACCAACCAGTGGCAGCAGCAAATTCGAGGCATCCAGTGCCGTGCTATTGTAGGATTGCGTAAATGCGCCTATTTGCGTATTGTACCCATGAGTGAGAATATTAGCACGGATTTGATCGCGCACCTGTCTCCACCTGGGCAAATCGGCTTCCAGGTGCAATTGTTCCGCCGCCCGTATGCCGCGATCAAGCGCGACCCAGCACATGACTTTGGAATAGACAAAATGCTGCGGGCCGCCGCGAATCTCCCAGATGCCGCTATCGGTTTCATGCCAGTGGGCACATACATGCTCGACCAGCATACGCATCATCGCCCATAACGGACCTTCGAGCCTCTCTCCATAACGCTCAAAGCAACCTTGACGCCTGTAGAGGTGAATACAATCGAGGACCTCGCCGAAAACATCCAGTTGCTTCTGCCCGGCTGCGCCATTGCCTACACGCACCGGCCCGATATCGCGATAACCACTCAGGTGCGTCAATTCACGCTCAGCCAGCTCACGCTCGCCACGAATGCCATACATGATCTGCAAATCTTCGCCATTTGAGTACGAAAGACGACGCAGCCAGTGTGTAAAGGCATGTGCCTCCTCGGTGAAGCCAAGTACATTGAGCGCGTAGAGGGTGAAAGTCGCATCACGCAGCCACGTAAAGCGATAATCCCAATTGCGTCCCCCTTTAAGGCCCTCCGGCAGCGAGGTAGTCGGCGCGGCGACAATGGCCCCGGTAGGAGCATAGGTCATCATCTTGAGTACGAGAGCGCTGCGCTCCACCATCTCTGCGTAGGGGCCATGGTAGGCTAGCCCTTGCAACCATTTGCGCCAGCAATGCAGCGTTTGAGCGAGTTCGGCATCGAAGTTGCGCTGGAGCAGTTCAACCTCGACCAGGCGTCGCGCCGCCTGAGCAGTACGACCCACGCCCAGCGTAAACAACAGGCGCTCGCCCTCGCGCAAGTTTACTTGCACAATGACAGAGGGATGCATTTCGTCTTCCTCACGTACAACACACATTGAGAACGAAGGAAGCAGGTGCGCACCTATGATGGCCAGCCCGACATGCTGTTGACCGCCGGAAACGACAGCTCCTGTACCATTGGGTGAGAGGAACACTTCACCGGGCGCGGCGGCATAGTTAGGACTGACCTTGAGCCGCATAGTGATAGACATCTCGCCATGGGTACATTCGGCAATACGCACCAGGCAATGGCAAGAACCATCTTCGCGCGTCCACGTGTTGTTGTTCATTTCCCGGAACTGCCACGCGCTCAACGTCTCAACCGGCATAAAATCGGTGAGGACAACCTCACCTTGTATGCTGGAAAAACGAGTTTGTAGCACATTACTGCCCCGCAGGTAGCGTTGCGTTCCCGGTATCGCTGCGTCGCTTGGAGCTATCTGGAAGTACCCCCCTCTTTCAGCATCCAGCAGCCTGCAGAAGATAGCAGGGCTATCGAAGTCCGGCAAACAACCCCAATCTACCGAACCATCTGGGGCAACCAGTACAACAGAATGACAATCTCCGATGACGCCATAAGAATTAATTGGCTGATAAGTTCGAGTAATGGATTTCATCCCACCCCATCCATTTTTGTATGAATTTTACGTAAAAAATTTTCGGGAAACATCAGTTTCCCTTTAACAAAAGAGAACGGAAAAGCGAACTCATCGGTAACAAGAAAATGGTACCAATTTCAAAAGAAAATGTCCGCATACAGAAACTTTTATTTATATGTTTCTTACAGAGTTTCAACGGCATTGTTTAGTTGAAAGTAACAAAAAAACGGAGTGTTTTTTCGGGTTTTTCAGTGAGTCCTTCGTGGCAAGAAACTCGTAAAAGAAAGAGTGGGAAGTTGGTTCTCTTTATTTCTATACAAGGAAAGGAGCTACACGTATGGACAATATTTCACGGCTGATTCACCATCCAGCGGGCAAAGCAGGTCTCATCATAGGGCTGGCAATTGGAGCCGCGGCAGCGTTGATTGGAGAAACAAGTAAAGCTTTAGTATTTGTTGGCTTCTGCAGGTTTATCGCGGATCACTTCGGGCGCTGAAATCAGACTTCGAGACAGCCAGCGTCGTGGGCGAGAGATTTTTCATATCTTTGCTCTCTGGTTCAGTCGTAGGATCGTTTGTAGCGCCATCTGACCAGCAGCAAAGCGCAACGATACGTGTTCCTTTTCCGGGTATGCTTTCTACCTGTACTTCTCCGCCAAGCGCCTTCATGCGTTCTTGCATCGAAAGCAGGCCCACACCCAGACTTCCATGCTGAGTCGTATCAAACCCCTGACCATTATCACTAATTGCGAGAGTCACATTCTCATCAGCGATAGTCAGCGTCATTTGCACCAGGGTCGCATTGCTATGCCTGGCCACATTGGATAGCGCTTCCTGAGCCACACGAAACAATGCTTCCTCGACAGCCAGCGGCAGAACCTGGACATTCTGCATACCCTCGACGCCCTGCACTTGCAAGGTAGCGACGATGCCGGTCTGTTTTGTCCAGTCGGTTGCCAGTTCGCGCAGCGCGGCAACCAGCCCTTTGCCTTCGAGCGCAACGGGTCGTAGTTCGCGAATGAGAAAGGTTAATTCCTGTTGCGCCTGCTTCACCAGCTTTTCCGCTTCGTTCAGGCGCGCCTCGGCAGCATTCACATCGCGCCTGAGCAAGACCTTCGTCGCCCCTATCTGCATCGAGATGGCGAACACCTGCTGCTTGACGCTATCATGCAGGTCACGTGCCAGCCGATTGCGCTCTTCCAACATGGCGAGTTTTTGTCGCGCCTGCAGCAAATTCTGCAACTGTTCGGCCATGCGATTGAGCTGCCGCGAGGTTTGCCCCAATTCATCCTGAGAGGTATCATGTGCCAGTGCGGAAAAATCACCGCGCCCCCACATGTCCGCCGCGACAGAGAGCCTTTTGAGCCGCCTGGTAAGCCCGCGTGCCGTCAGATAACCGAAGATCGACCCGGCGATGGCCGCGATGATCGTCACAACACCACCGGTGAATAAGATGAGATACAAGAGATCTGAAACCAGCTGAAATATATCCGGTTTGACCACCTTCATGAGAAGCGCACCCTGCAATGTACCATTCCGTCCTACGATGGGTGCTATCGCCACCAACTTTCCATCCGACTCCTGGCGAATCTTACTCGTTGCGCCTTTTGCATCGTTTAGCACGGCATTCAGATTCGCACGGCTTTGCGGAGATAGCTGCGCTGAGATCGGCGTACCAACGGGAATCGCATGCGTACCAATCGAGGCTAACGTTTGTCCATGTGTATCGACGACAGCAAGAAAATCAGGCGGATTTTTGAAAGGACCTTGATTAGTCAGGGTGGGACTGATTGTTTGCAACCATATTGTCAGTTCTTGACGATCCGGCGAGGCATGCACAAAATAAGGCGCGGCCTGCGGCGTTTCCTGCTTGAGATTATTCAGAACAATTGTCAAGACGTTCAGACTGACAAAACCGAATACAATGCCGATGAAGGTCAACTCGATGAGCAGAAACGTCACAACTGAAGTCAGTGTATATGAAAGCGTCAGTTTTCCACGTAACTGGCGGAATGGCCGTGTGAAGCGTTTCAGCATGGTTTTCCTCGATTTCTGATAGATATCCTTAGTCCTCAGTATAACATACCTGATAAGAGATAAAGAGACCTCACGTGCTATGGTCGTGTGAGGTCTCTTTATCTCTCATTGACATCCTATTCGTAACGCAGCACCTCAAGCGGGCGAACCCGTACCGAACCCCATGCTACCAGGGCAGCTGTGCCCATCGCGAGCACTGCCGCGCCAGCTATCAAGCTGACGATGATCCAGGGGGTCGTGCTCAACTTCAGATTGAACAGGAAGCTTCCGAGCAGAGCTATCGCGCCCGTCGCCAGCAGCATGGCCATGAATGCGCCTATCGAACCTACAATACCATTCTCAATCATCACCTCGCTCAAGACGGAGCTGCTGGTATAGCCGACTGATTTGAGGATACCGAGTTCGCGCCGGCGCTCCAGCATTGCCAGGGCGACGGCATTCGCGACGATGATGATGCCGGCAATCAAGGAGAGCGAGGCAATCGCGACCAGCATCTCCAGAATGTTATTGAGCATCTGCGTGATATAGGTTCCGAGATCGGCCAGGTTCTGAACGGTAGCGTTCGGAACAATCGTGCCAAGGGTGTTCAGCGCCTTGTTCACTTGCGCCGGGTCGATCTTCATGTACGTGATGGTCGTGATTCCGGCGCCTGCCGAGCTGAGATGCTGTACAGTGCTGTTTGCCACCTGCACGCTTCCAACCTGCGAACCGGCTGATGTGCGACCATAGACACCGACAACTGTCGCGGTAGTGGTCGTTTTGCCGTCTGCGCTGGCAAACGTGATCGTGTCGCCGGGCTTCAGGTGCATCCCGAATGGGCCAGAGCTGGTCAGCAGGTCGCTAATCACAATGTTATTTGTTCCCGCATCGCTCGCATTCAGGTTGCGCCCCTGTACAATCGTTAATGAGGGCACGTTCCGCGCCAGGTTGTATCCCTCCATCGAACTCAGGAAACTTACCACTTCCTGGCGATCATGTCCCGTATATCCCAGGATTTGCTGCAAGGGTTGTCCGTTGATAGCAACCGGCACTATCTGCGTATAGGTATCCGTGCGCGTCTTCGAGAGACCAGGCACCGTGTTGATCTTGCTTTGCAGGGTAGCAGTATCTGTTCCAGAGGTCAGGGTGACGACGTTATAGGTCAGGTTTTGCGTAAATGCATTGCTGATCTGCACCTGCAAGTCCTGCCCCAGCGCCAGCACCAGGCCTACTGTGAAGACACCGATGAACAGGGCCACCATGGTCGTCGTCGTGCGTGTGCGTTGCCGTCCGATGTTGCGCAGGGCCATCTTTGTGCTAACCTTCCAGCTGCGAGGCATCAATATAACGGCAATGCCCATCAATGAAGCCGCGAACATCAGGATGCCAAAGACCGGAAGCAGCAGGTAGACCAGCGCCGATGCAACTACACCGGCCAGGATCAGGGCCAGGGACTTGAGATTGAAGCGTTCCGGCACCGGCAGCTTGCTGACGATGAAGACTACCAGTCCGAAGAATGCGCTCAGCACCAGCAAGAAGGCGAATGTTCCATAAACCGCGCCAATACCCAGCATTACATTGTTATTCAGTATCACGATGGCCAGCCCGCAGAACAATACCGAGAGGATGACCAGCAGGCCAATCGTCAGCATCACGCTGCTCGCGCCCTTATTTTCCGGCAATTCGCGTATCACGTTCAATGGTCGAATGTTGGCGGCCTGCACTATCGGCATCAGGCCGAAGATCAGAGCTGTGAGAAAGCCGATTGCGACTCCACCCGCGACCGTCCAGGGGTTCAGGATGAACGGGATTGCCAGTCCAAGATTTTGCATCAAGGAGCGTACAATATAGCTGACGCCGGTAGCTGCTGCCGCGCCGACGACTCCACCGATCAGGCCGAGCATACCAGCTTCCAACCCGAAGAGCAGGTAAAGGTCAACCTTGCGATAGCCAGCAGTCTTGAGCATGGCGATCTCGGTCTTGCGCCGCGAGAGTAAGACCTGCATCGTGTTGACGATACCCACGCCACCGATCAGCAGTGCCAGCAAACCGGCAATCTCTAAAAACTCGTTGATATTATTGATTGAGGTCTGCTGGGCCTTCAGAGCATCCGCAACCGTCTGCGTAGAGACCAGCGGCAACTGTGAGTTGATCGCCTTAACCGCCGCATCGGTATGCGCCTGGTCTACCGTCGTTACATAGACTTCATTATAGGCTGCAGGTACATTGGGAGCAGCTGCTGTATAATCATGCTGCGAAACCAGGACGAGATTGCTTGACTGAGCAAACACGCCCGAGTTGGCAACGACTCCATCAATGGTTACATGCAACGTCTCGCCCGAACCGGCCAGCGATTTTGTATATACATTCAGGCTATCACCTACATGCTTATGATAGGTATCAAGGAAGTTCTGGGTGACGATGACCCGGCCATTGGTAAGCAGATTCGCGATGTTCCCATTGCCCGGGGTGACAAATGTTGGCTCTGAGACGACCGGAAAGTTATTCGGATCAACCGCTTCAACTGTAAAAGATGAGAGTGTCGATCCCGTTGCGCTCAACGTGCCACTCGCGGTGGTGACCGCCGTATAATTGGTGATCGTGCCCTTGCTCTCAAGCTGGGCAAAGACAGACAGGTCGCTCGACTTAAGCGGCACACCTGTTGAAGTGACGGCAATATCGCCGCCATTCGTATCGCGCGTGTTTGAAGTAAGCGAGTTTTGCAGCATAGACCCTGCAAGCTGTAGAGCGACAATCGCCATCACACCGACGGCTACACAGAAGATTGCCAGGACTGTCCGCTGCCCGCCACGGAGCAGCGAACGCGAAGTATAGTTGAAGTACATAGAAGTTTTCATTGTCGTATCTTCCTTTCCTTAGATTGCACCGGAAACTACTGCGTGATTCTGCCGTTGGAATGATCGATCTCGCCAATTCTGCCATCGACGATACGAATAGCGCGGTCGGCATGCGAGGCCACAACCGGATCATGGGTAGCGATGATAAAGGTTTTGCCGGTTTTTTCGCGCAGGTCTGCGATGAGTTTGAGGACGTTTTCGCCATTGCGCGCATCCAGGTTGCCCGTTGGCTCGTCCGCGATGACGAACGCGGGGTCGGTTGCCAGTGCGCGAGCAATCGCCACACGCTGCTGTTCGCCACCCGAAAGCTGAGTGGGACGATGATCGAGCCGGTGTGCGAGACCAACCAGGGTCAGCAACTCTTGCGCTCGCGCGGAAGGCGAACCCTTATGCTTGCCAACGTAGAGAGGCACTTCGACATTTTCCTGCGCTGTTAGCGTCGGGATCAGGTTGAATGCCTGGAACACCATGCCGATTTTGCCGTTGCGCACAACCGCCAGTTTGGCCTCACTCATGCGAGTGATATCGACGCCATCAACCAGCACCTGGCCGGTGGTGGGATTATCCAATCCGGCAATGATGCCCAGCAGTGTGCTTTTGCCTGAACCGGACGGCCCGACGATGGAGACAAATTCACCGCTCATAATCGAAAAACTAATGCCCTTGAGAATTTCGATGCGCTCGTGACCAAGTGGAAGGCTTTTGGTGATATCGCGCACATCCATAACGACTGCATTTGCTACCTTCTGGTTTTGCTCTGGTTCGAGGATGATTTGTGTGTTCATATTGCTTCTCTTCTCTCTTTCTTTACTCTTTTGTTATCTAACTGTTACCTCAATCAGTAACTGTGTAAAGAATAAGCGAGAAGCATAAATATGTGATGCGTCTGGAGTCCTGTTTACGGTAGGTCTGTAGGCGGGGAGAAAAAGGATATCTTAGCGGTATTGGGCTATGCCTCGTTCAAAAGCCTGCCAGTCGCCATCTTCCAGGCCATATAAGGCTTCTTGCAGGGCAAACGTTCCGGCATAGAAACGCGCGCGCGGCAACACCTGCTCTATGCCAGAATAGGTAGCAGAGAAGCGTTTGAGAAACTGTTCGCCGTAGCCAACAGAGCAGAGAATAGCGGCAAAATCTGTGGCGGGGTCGCCCCAACCCGCGGAACTGAAATCAATAATCCCGCTGATACTCCTTGTACCGGCATCATAGAGAATATTGCTCGGCCCAAAATCGCCGTGAATGAACGCGGGCGTATAATCACAATTGTGCGGGTCGCTCAAAAATTCTTCAAAATGCCGGGTCGTCCAGGCGCGCGCACCAGGTCGCATATAACGGAACAGCTTATCTCGAAATCGCTCGTATAATTCCTGCCATTCCTCACAACCACGAAAGTCCGGTAATTTCACCTCTAGCGCCTCAGCAGGAGTAGCGTGTAAGGCGCGGAGAAATGTTGCCAGCTGATCTGCCAGGTGCTGGAGCTGCGTTTCATCGTGTATCGCGTGCAATGTTTGCGGCCAGAGCGGCACCCCGGGCAGCATATGATAGCCCATAAAAACATGGCCAATGGCTTCACCCATCTCGCTACGATAAATAGGATCGGGAATTGGCAATGGCAGACGACCCTGTAAGCTCCACAGAACCGCGCATTCCGTCACCATCTTGCCCGCCTCACGCATCGTTTTTGGGAAACGGAAGATAATTTTGTCGTTAATTACCAGAATATCGTTGAACTGGCCATTTTGATTTAAATGCGCCTTCTCGATCTCCAAATCAGGATAGAGATCATGAATAACTTGAATATAGCCTGCTTGCCTATCCAAAGTTAACTCGCTTTCCGTCTATTGATTATCTGCCGGGCTTTAGCCCGGTCTTCGTTCAAGCGAGCGTTTGAGCAAACCCAACAATGCGATGGTACCGAACCATACAGCAACCAGTACCCACGATCTGCGCTCGTCCATGATTTTTTCCTTTCAGCCTGCAAAGCGTTTTTTGTTCACCTGCTGCTGTAGGGACAGCGCCTTGTGCCTGTCCTCATTAGGGTTGCAGGACAGGCACAAGGCGCTGTCCCTACAGCAGCAAACATATTCCCAACTATAGTACCACAAAATACGTTGCGACTTCCTGAACGATATCCATCAGGCGAGCAATTCTTATCAGATTCTTATGGTTTCTTGAACCTTCCTTGAGTTGTTTTCGCTAGTATATGTACAGAGAGCTTCCTTCAGGGTAAGCTTCTTCGTCAAACATGGTCATGCAGCATTCTATGCAAATCAAATTGGACCGGCCAGGAAGGAGAGACATGCAATTTTTCAAAGAGAAGATAGCTGGAGATTCAAAGAAGCTTTTTTCGATTGTCGCGGCATTTCTTATTGCCACAACAACGCTGGCAGCTTGTAGCGGCTCCTCTACTACAAGTCAGAATAGCAATGGCGATATTCACAAGATCCAACATGTCGTTGTAATCATGCAGGAGAATCGTTCATTTGACAGCTACTTTGGCACATTCCCTGGAGCCGATGGCATTCCCATGCAGAATGGCGTGCCTACCGTCTGTGTCAATGACCCTCTGACGCATCAATGTGTCAAGCCATACCATGATTCGCAGGACCTGAATCATGGGGGGCCGCATGGCGCGGTAAATGCAGCCGCAGACATAGACAATGGCAAGATGGATGGTTTCATTGCGCAGGCTGAAAAAGGAAAAGGCAGTTGTAACACCCCGGATAATCCCGCGTGCAGTGGCAATGGCCAGACCGATGTAATGGGCTATCACGATGCGCGTGAAATTCCCAACTACTGGACCTATGCTGAAAATTTCGTATTGCAGGATCATATGTTCGAGCCGGACGCTTCCTGGAGCTTGCCCTCGCACCTGTTCATGGTTTCAGCCTGGTCGGCCTATTGTAGCAAACCGGGAGACCCGCAGAGTTGTGTGAATAACATCAAAGGACCCGTGAGCCTCAAGCAAGCCAACGCCTACCAGGCAGATTACGCCTGGACCGACCTCACCTACTTGCTCTATAAAAACCATATCAGTTGGGCCTATTACGTCGCGCCAGGCACCCAGCCTGACTGTGACGATGACGCGGCATCATGCGCTCCCGTGAAGCAGGGGCCGAAAACTCCGGGCATCTGGAATCCCTTGCCCAATTTTGATACTGTCAAGCAAGATGGGCAGCTGAACAATATCCAGTCCGTGAACAATTTCTACACGGCGGCCAAAAACGGCACGCTTCCCGCCGTTTCGTGGATCACGCCGGATGGCAAGGAGAGCGAGCATCCACCTGCCTTAGTAAGCGTCGGCCAGGCCTACGTGACCGGCCTGATCAATGCCATCATGCAAGGACCAGACTGGAGCAGTACGGCCATCTTCCTGGCCTGGGACGACTGGGGCGGCTTCTACGATCACGTTGTGCCGCCGAAGGTCGATCAGAATGGATATGGATTGCGCGTTCCCGGTATCGTGATCAGTCCTTACGCCAAAAAGGGCTACATCGATCACCAGACGCTCAGCTTCGACGCCTACCTGAAGTTCATCGAGGATGATTTCCTGAACAGCCAGCGCCTCGATCCCAAGACCGATGGTCGTCCCGACCCACGCCCCGACGTGCGCGAAGACGCCTCTATCCTCGGCAACCTGCTGGCAGACTTCGACTTTAGCCAGTCGCCGCGTCCACCTATGGTGCTGCCGACCAATCCGCCGCCGGGGCCGGCTTCGACTCCATCATGAAAAAACATTCAATAGAGTCATTTCAATTTACGCTGCCCTGGATACAACTCGCGAATATCACCGGCCGGTGATATTCGCGATATCATTGGTATAGTCTTCCGTGAACCACAGTTTCCCATGTGGACCAGGCGTGATATCCTGCGCGACACTGGGGTCAGATGGAATCAGGTATTCAGTGATTATCCCATGCGGAGTAATGCGCCCAATCTGATTCCCTATTACCTCTGTGAACCAGATATTCCCATCAGGACCCAGAGTGATCCCTGATGGTTGACTCGAGGCCTTCGGAAGTGGGTATTCGGCGATCTTACCAGTGATGCTAATGCGCCCAATCTTACCTGCTTCTCGTTCAGTGAACCAGAGATGATCATTAGCATCACTGGTGATTCCAAAAGGATAGCTGTTAGATGTAGGGACCGGAAATTCAGTAATCTGCCCGTCAGGGGAAATCCGTCCAATTTTGTTATCGTTCGCCTCTGTAAACCAGAGGTTGCCATCAGGGCCGGAAACGATACCCCATGGAACAGATTGAGAATCCGCGAGGGCATATTCTGTAATTTGCCCACCAGGAGTAATCTTGCCAATCTTACCCGCGTTATATTCAGTAAACCAGAGGTTGTCATCGGGTCCCAAAGTAATTCCAGCAGGCCAGCCATTAGCCGTTGGAACAGGAAATTCAGTGATCACCCCTTGAGGGGTAATGCGCCCAATTTTGTTGCCGATTTCCTCAGTAAACCAGAGATTGCCATCCGGGCCGACGGTTATTTCAGCCGGAATACTCTGGGAGGTAGGAATCGGGAAGTGTGTCACTTTGATACCTGGTGTGATCCTATCAATTGTATTTCCATCTGTCTCTACCACCCAGAAGTTGCCATCCGGGCCGAAAACGATTCCATTGGGGCCATTTCCACCCGGAATCGGGTATTCCCTGATTTTTCCTGGCATAGTTGGTATGGTGTGAGCGGAGACAATGGGTGATAAGGTGAGGAGAAAGCAGGATAGCAGGACAAATAGCAGGTAACGAAGGAAGTGTGCGCCTTTCATAGTCAATCCCCCTTGTTGCGAAACAAAATCAGCGCCTGGCCAACAGGTATAGCTGTATCAATCAATGTTGATCGACACAGCTATACTACTCCTTCCGTCAACATCTTAGAGCGCGTTTTGTTAATCACAGAGATGATCTCACCTGATAGACTAAAGGGATGAGCTTGCATTCACATCTCAAAAAGAACTGGGCTGAAACACCCCATTAGGGCGTAAAGCGTTTCCAATGGCCCTCGGAGACAACTGAGACTTCGCCATCGAGAACGACGATGGCGGTCTGATCGTCAATCGCGTATGTCGGCACCGGCCCCCTGGCGGCCCATCTTTCTGCGTTGGGCAGGGAATTCTCCGGAAAAGAGGGGTAATCCAGGTGCGGAAACACCGAAAAATCAACCAGTCCCAGCGCTCGATCGTCGCCTGCGGGCAGATTCCTTGCCGGAGGCTCGCGACAGAACCAGCCATCGTAGGTCTCTCCGAAGTAGGGGGTGACCACCATGCTCCCGGCGCTCAGTCCCACATAGACCGTCTCGCGCCCAAGCTCCGGCAAGAGGTCGGCCAGTCCGGATTGCCGCATCCAGTAGCACAGATACAGGGGGTCGCCGCCTTCCACCAGCAGAGCGTCCGTCTCTTGAACCAACGGGAGCCAACGCTCTTCATTGATACTGGGCAGCGCAGTCAGCTCCAGCACTCCCAACGACTTCCACCCCACTTCGCACATGGAGGTGAATCCGTCAGGGAATGGAGCGGTCTTGGTCTCTCCGCGGATCAGCCTGGCGGCCATGGCCGGACCATTGGGGTTGGCGTACAGCGCGGTAGGAATGTACAGGGCGCTGGACTCGGCAATGGCTTTCCCCAGCAGATCAACCAGAGCGTTGCGAATGCTGTCATTGGTGATGCCGCCAGACGTGAGAAGAAATTTCATGCTGGTTTCCTTTCTAATCCATGAAGAGCTAACTCTCAGGTAACACCTATTTTAGGACTTAGAGCAATTTGCTCTATTTCGAGGCGCCCCCTGCTCTTTGACGAAATCCTTCCTCAATCGAGGTAATGTGCTCAGCCGCATGCCCGGCTCTTCCGGCAAACAAGTCGCCGGCGGACTGCTCACCTATAA
Organism: Ktedonobacteraceae bacterium; assembly: GCA_035653615.1. Taxonomy (NCBI): domain Bacteria; kingdom Bacillati; phylum Chloroflexota; class Ktedonobacteria; order Ktedonobacterales; family Ktedonobacteraceae; species Ktedonobacteraceae bacterium. Next base: position 160,041 of record DASRBN010000007.1, read on the forward strand.
CAGTGGGCACTGGAGTGGCCAGCTGATCATCGGTGAATTGTTGTAGGAGGTCCAATGTTTCCTGCCGCGCCGCCAGGAAATCCGCTACCAGCATCTCCATACTGTCGCCATGATGCGCGTTCACGTAGGTTTGATTGATTCTGGCGATGGCCATCCCCAGCCGCTCCTCCTCCTCTGGGGTCAGAGCGCTCAGATCGCCCAGGATGGCCGGTATTGCTTCCGGCGGGTATTGAGAGCGTAAGAGAACGTCTCGAGTCTCACCGGCGAGTGTACGGCGCAGCAATTGCTGGATGTTGCGCTCGCTTTTTACCAGGTGAGCAAAATGATCCTTAGCACACCACGGAACTGCTCCAGGAACTTCACTCGCCGTTGCCGGGCGCTCCAGGTCGTCCGGGCTCAGCCCTTGAAAAAACTCCATCACCTGCGTCTGCGATGCTGCAAGTGTGCCCAAAATCTCTGCGCGAGTTGGCATGATGACCCTCCTAGAAACCACTGGGAAGCACAAGACGTATCCAGACGACTCCGCCAGACCTATAAGCAATAGGTACGGCCCACGTCTACTGGAATAACACAAAGGTACTACTTAGATGATACCACATGTAGAACGTTTGCTCAAGCGAAGCGAGGCTGCTTCTATCCGCTGTGCTTTAGCCAGCGGATAGAAGCAGCCCCTGATAAACCATTAGGGTAGGACGCTGGTAATGGCTGCGTTTTCGAAAAGCGGGCTAGCAGGTTGATGAAATGCGAAAGTCTTTTGGAGAATACAGACGCTTTTTGAAACTGCTTTCCCTTTAATTTAAGCAGCCAGAGCGCTTTAGAACCCTGCTATCCCATTTGGGCTACCAGCGACCGGCAACGGTACCATCTTTTTGAAAATCAGCTTGCCAGGCTTTATCTTGTACACACTCATGCTACCTGAGCCATCATTAGTGACTATCAGCGTTCTACCGATCTGGACCATAGCAGTAGGTTCAACTCCCGTTCCGGCAAAATGAGCCAGGAACGTATATGTACCATTCTTGACAGCGTACAGCCCAAAACTGTTTGAGTTCTGCTCCGAGCAAACCAACTGGTTATCTTTGCTATCGTACCAGACCTGTGCTGAATTGGAGCCTTGAGGATCTGACGCAGGGCTGCCAGGAAGCGCGGTGAGCACGCCGCTAGAATTGTACGTGTACGCATCAGTTTCAGTAGGACCGGCATTGCCAGCGAAAAGTGTTGTTCCGTTTACAGCCAGACCGCCAGGAGAAGGTGGGTTAGCGGAATTCGTATGTTGCAGGGTAAATGAGGTGCCGGAAATCGAATAGGTATTGATGAACCCACCAATATAAGAACTGACGAAGAGTTCAGTTCCATCGGGTGAAACAACAACGCTACCCATGGCATTGTTAATGTCCGCGTGTTGTGCCTCGGTCATAGCACAGCCAGAGTTTACACTGAAACTATCTACCGGGCCGCTTGAGTAGCCGTTGAACATAACGACAAAGACGACACCTCCTTTGGGAGAGGCGGCAATGCCCTGGACATTAGCTGCTTCGACTGTGGCATGTGTCACTAATGTCAGCGAACCATCAGAGTTAATCAGGAACGAGTTGAAGGTGCCGCTGCCATCGTCGCTGGCGAAGACACATTTATGATCCGGTGAAATAGCTATCTGGTTCCCACCATAGCCAGACCCGCCACCTGTTCCTCCAGTGGCATATGGAGAGCCTGGCAAAGGTGTTAAACCTTTTTTTGTCAGCTTGTAGCCACTCACGCTGTTGGGTGTAGAACCATTATTGACGTAAATATAATGTGTACCTTTTACATCAGTGGAGAAACTGGCTCCAACAGCAGGACGTGTCGGGCTTTTCCCGTGGCTAACGGCCCCGCCATTTCCCGCTCCGTCAGGACCGTAAGCACTTGCGATGAGGGGATTGGCAAATGGAAGCAAAACCAGGAGAAAAGCTGAAACCAGGAAGAATCCAATTGAGCCAACGAGACGAGGAAGGCAACGTTTCATAATCTGAGTCCTTTCTTTGTTATGGCAACAATCAGACGAACGGAAGCGCGAACAAACTGGCATGAACAAAACTGAACACTACAGACCAGCCATGTAGTTACCCTGGTTGACTCGGCCAGAATGAACGTCAAATAGCACCCAAAAAGAAGCAAGTACATCCGCGAGTCGGTAACCCCCATACCAATGCCGGCAATATAAGTATACCCGATAGTTCAGATTTTGTCACCGGTATCAAAGTCTCTTGCGCCCACCCTGGAATTTATGATTTGCTAGTATCGAAGGATTTTTCAACTCAAGGAGAACAAATACCATGATCTGTCTTGCCGTAACCTATATCATCCAGCCAGGGCACGAGGCCGAGGCGCTTGACCTCTTCCACAAAATGACCGAGCATACCCACAAAGAGCCTGGGAATGTCTTGTATATCGTTCATCGCTCGCCGAATGACCCACGCCGTTTCTTCCTGTATGAACAATATAAAGATCAAGATGCGCTCGAGGCCCATCGCAGTGCTGATTATTTCACACAGTTTATAACCAATGGACTCTGGAAGATCACCGAAAGCCGGATAGCTGAAACATACGAACCGATCTAAAAGCCACAATAGAGCGTAATGCTATTCCATTTGTACATCACGCTGTACCTCGACGTTCTCTCCCGGTTCAGGAAGATCGACGAAACGATCATTCTTGATGTTATTGAAAAAGGGTGAGGTTAATTCGAGATAGCCCTCTATAATATGCTGGGCATAAGGCCCCGGCGGTACTGTTGGCTCAAGCACGCGCCAGGAACGTTCGCCTGGGCGATCAGCCGGTTTGGATGTGACCTGTACACCCATTTTGTTCATCAGAACCATATTGCGCTGGGACAGCGATTGATGCGGTACGTAGCTATAGAGCAGTCCTTCCATTGCGGCCAGTTGTTGCTCGATCTGTTCGGGACGATGCCCATACTGTGCGCAAGCCGCCTGCACCTCGCGAATCAGTTCATCCTCTGACGGGGCAAAGATGGCATCCAGCGCCTGCATCAGATTCATGCCTCGATTGAGCAGGACTCGCCGGCCATGAATCAGGCGCTGGGCTAACCCACTCTCTCCGCCCTGCTGCGCTTCGTGTATGCGGCGTGTGAGGTCGGCAAAAGGCAGCATATCCAGCTTGCGATTGAGAAATGCGACCACGTCGGCAGTATTTCCTTCCTGCCAGCCACGCAGCAGTTCCAGGCACTCGCGGCCCTCGTACCTCGAAATATTCTTATAAACGCTCAGCAAGCGATCTTTGCATTCACATACCCACAGAGCGTGGAGATAACGCACCGAGTCGGACACAGGAAACGTGGAAAAACGCTTCAATCCATGAACGTCCTGCACGAAAGGAAAGCTTGCCTCAAATTCGGGTTGCAGTTGCTCGAAAGCCTCCAGCTTCTGTTTCACCAGTTCTTGCATGAGCTGTGGGTTTGCCATATATATCTCCTGTACCGGTCATCTTGAAGAGGGACGTTTAACTGATGTTGTACTACATTCAATACGTACCAAAGCAAAGAAGTGATACGAGTTACTTCTATTAGGGAATTATTGCCTGGGATCCGCTTCCATAACCGTATCATAAAACATCAGCTCAAATTCGTGGCTTAAACGCACGGCACGCGTAATCAATTGCCTATCGGCCTGTGTGGTATATCGTGCCAGCAGCATCTCGTCAACCGGCGTGACGCGCGCGCTTATTTCTTCATGCGCCGTAAAGAACTCGACCTGTTCGGCGCTCAATCCATAATTGCGCATCAGAGCAGGGCCGATACGCAGGCAAATCTGGATGAAAATATCCTCGCTCGCACCGACGGCGGCCAGTTTCTCACCGGACGAACCATAGGCCAGCATCCAATAGAAAAAGTTGGTCAGAGCCGTACAGCCCGCAAGCGGCTCCACTGCATCAAAATCGGCCCGCGATAATCCCAGCGCCTCACCGAATCGTAGTAGCAGTTTGTATCCACCTACCTTTGGAATCAGCTTTGCGATCAGCAATTCCTGCACTTCAAGGTCGGAAGAGGCCGAGATAGCCAGGGCATCGAGTCGGTATGCCTCGCGTACCAGCCACCAGTCTTGTAGCGCAAACAGGCGCAGCTTTTCTCGTTCAAGCGTTCCTGTCTCTATGCCCTGCCACAAAGGATGATGTAGCAAATGCTGTCGCAATGGCTCAAGGTTCTCGGTTAAAATGGCATCGGCAAAGCTCATGTGTCATTTAGTCTTTCAGCGGTGTTCGATCCATAAATTCTACGATATGCTGTGCGATCTCCTCGCCCTTCTCTTCCTGCAAGAAATGACCTGCATCGCGAATGACGATCTCCGGTTGATCCCTTGCACCAGGGATGAGCGCACGGAAAAATCTATCTCCACCTCGAGTAATGGGATCACCATCGGAGAACATCACGAGTACGGGTTTCTCCCAATGAGAAAGCTCTTCCGTGGCTCTGCGCATTTCTGCTGCTCCAGGATCGTCAGGATGGATAGGCACCAGTAGCGGCCAGGCCATCGCCCCAGCCTTATATGTCACATCAGGAAACGGGCTTTCGTAGGCTGCAACCACATCAGGCGTAATTGCATCGCGATGTGCCATGCCTGTAACAATCGAACGCGCAATCGGCAGATCAGTCGAACTTGCCGCGAATTGCCGCCAGCGCATAAAAGCCTCGCCCATAGGGAAATCTCCGGTGGGCAGTCCCGTGTTCATAATGACCAGCCGTGCAAATCGATCAGGCATCTGGGTCGCCACTGTTAAGCCGATCAGACCGCCCCAATCCTGAACGACCAGGGTAATCTGTTCCAGCGCCAATACATTGATGAAGCTCTTCAACGTGTCAGCATGCATCTGGAACGAATACTCGTCGCGTTCGGTGTACTTATCGGAACGTCCGAAGCCAATGAAATCCATCGCCAACACACGATGATTTTTGGCCAGTATGGGAATCATTTTGCGGTATAGATACGACCAGGATGGTTCCCCATGCAGGCACAGAATGACCTCTCCCTGGCCCTCATCTACATAGTGAACGCGCGCTCCATTTACATCAACATAATGCGGCTGGAATGGGAAACCTGGCAGATTTTGAAAGCGCTCTTCGGGTGTGCGAATAGTGGGCATGGGCAGGTGTCCTTTCTATTGTTCAGTTTCATTGAACAGACATAGAATGCGAAATATCTGGTACAGGTGAATTATGCCACCTGAAAAGGACGGGAAACAAGCTAAAGAGGAAATAGCTAGATAGGCTTCCCAGGAAGTTTTATCATTATCCTGATTGTGCTATACTCTTTGACAAGAGGCCCAGATAAATATATCCGTTAATAGAGAGGTAGTATCATGATAGAACGATTACAAGATATCCTGCCTTATCTGGAACAACTTCCACCAGAAGCGCAGGAAGAAGCAGCGACTTATATTGAAGCTCTGGCAGAAGCCCTCGAACGGGGGGCTTCTGCATCTGGCAACTTGAAGTCCGTTCCCAGGGAAAGAGAAACAATGGAAGAGTGGGAAGACCCTGCAGGGGCATGGAGTGACCTGCCTGATACTATGTTCGAAGAACTTGATCAAATTCGTCACGCAAGCCCTCCTACACCGCCATTGGAGTATCTATGAGACAATACTTACTTGATACTAATGTCCTGGGAGCTTACCTACAGGGTCGATCAGGTGCGCTTTCCCTCGCTCGATCATGGATACTCAATGACGAAGCTAGCACAAGCATTGTCGTATACGGAGAGCTTACCGAATATCTCAAGGGATTTGTAGAGTTTCCTAGACATCAAGCTGCCCTTCGAACCTTGCTCAAGAAAGTGCATCCCTACCCTCTAACTTATTCTTTGCTTGAGCAATATGCGGACTTGCGCCGTGCATTGCGTCCACCGTTCGGGCCAGGATTAATTGGAGACATCGATACGCTGATTGTGCGCCGCGATACGCGGACATATATCCCCCAGCAACTGGGGAAGAACTTGAAGGGAGGTTCTTGGGCCACCCATCTTACCTGGAGCTGAAAAGCGAAGGGGACCAGAGCATGATGGGAAAGCGGGGAACATCCAGAGGCGTTGTGGATGAGTCGTACCCGCAAGACCCGCATCACATGGCTAAAGCTACACTGCCTGAACCCCAATCCTAACTTGGTGTAAGTATCCACCCATCGGAAAAACGTCTGCAACCGATGTCATGATCTGCCTCTGCAAGCAATCAGGGCAGAAGCAACCTTCAGATCGTGAAAGGGCACCCAACGGGGGTGAACAAAGGGATGAATAGGGAGCCTAACTGATGCTGAGACGTATATGACCGACGCAGCGTGGGATTGCCTACAGACCGCGAGGTCCAGGGCAACGGAGCCGCCGTAGTAGTCCGAGACGGTAGCACCGATCACATGGCGAAGGGCGGCAGGGAATTCAGATTGGAAAGCACAGGGAGGTATTCGTGATGAGGAACGCCGAAACTGTCCTCACAATCATCCGAGAACGCGGAGAAAAAAAATAAAAAAAATAAACCCGCCGGAGGAAGACCCTTGTGGTTTGCCATTTCTGTCATCAAGCCATCCACACAGGACGACCAACGAGACGGAAAACAACGGATTGAATGACTGGAAAGCTGTATGCATCGAAAGACGCATGTACAGTTTGGTGGGGGGCCGATGGAAAAGGGCACACAATGTACCTCGCCAGCGGCCTACCCAACGCAGCTACTGCACTAAACTACCGGCTTACTCTAGTAACAACAGACAGTGACTTTACGCGTGTGCCATATCTTTCTTTTATGCACATTCCTCTGAATGCGCTTAAGGGCTAAAATTTCGCTCTATACCAGTTTACGGAAGTCCCACCAGCGCGGTCAAGGAGTAGATACGGCGCTGAATTTAATTTCTACGACGCAAGCTCTTCCGTCCCTGCCTGTAATGTGTATTGGAGAATGCCCACGAAAGAATCGAGCGTTTCACCACCGCTGACACGGATACGAGGAAGCTGGTAAGGGGTTTGCGCATCCTGGATGGCCGAAAATATCGAGAACGGATCGAGCGTGGCGCTCACATAGCCATCGTTATAAAGATCGGCCAGCACGATTTGTTGCTCGGCAACGGTATCATGATGAAATGGTTCGCCGGATGGATAGCAGAAGAATTGAATCGGCTGCCCAATTTGGGCTTCCAGCGTCGCTTTCGATTGCAGTAATTCTTGCTGCGTACTCGTCCAGGATGGGGGTTCGCCGATATTGACATGGTGTACGGTATGCGAAGCTACCTGCATACCGTCTTTCGCCAACGCGCGCACCTGCGGCCAGGTCATATAGTTTCCGCCGATCATCCCGGTAATGATATAAAAGACCCCGCGAAAATGATGTGCCAGGAGTGCCGGTAATGCATCAGTATACATATCCTCATAACCATCATCAAAACTCAAGATCACCGGATGCTTTGGCAGCGCTTTGCCGTAGTAAAACGCATCGAATAACTCCGTCTGGGTAATGCTGGAATATCCGTTTTGCTGCAACCAGTTGAGTTGCGCGTTAAAATCGGTTGTCGTGACCGTCAGGTTGTAATCCAATACGTTCGTGGTTGGCTTGTTGGAGACATGATGATACATAAAGATGGGCATCAGCAATTTGACGGCAGGAGGCGTGGCAGGAACGAGTATGGGCGCATCGAGGTCGCCGGGCCCCGCAACCAGCACACGCCAGTTACCCTTATATTGAATCAGCGCCAGCAAAGTATTCTTGAAGAGGCCTTGATTGAGAGCCAGATTGGATGGTGCGGAAAGTAATCCGGCAGGCGCAGTAGCATCAAGGGTCACTTGAAATGTTACAGCCGAAGCGTATTGCTGTGTCGTATCCGGGTCAAGCCAGGCATGCTGCGTTTGCGATGAGCCATGTGTATAGCTTATAAAATGTAAGGAGCCAAATTTGCTCTGTTCAAAATGCACGAAATCGTTCTCACCTTGCCACAAATCCTGCGCATCAGGCGATAACATTGACCACATCCCTGCCCAATCTTTCTGCATAAAATCATGCATAAACTGCTGTGCAGCTTGATTTACAAGCGGCCCGCGCGCATGAACTGCCTGCGAATGCAGCAGTGCAGATTTTAAATTTTTATGAGGCGAATTCGTCAATATAGCTTGAAGTACAAAACTGGCAATCAACAAAGTTACGCCAAGAAATAGCGGTATCAGTCCCCGGAGGTAACGGGAAGAGCTTTTTTTTGATTCTCGCGGCATTGGCAACGTTTGTTGTTGCTCTATGGCTTGTGGCTGGAGCCGCATAGGAATGGTTGATTGGCGTTCGATCAATACGCGCCTGGTTATTACCGGCACAGCTAACGGATGCTCCCGGTTTTGCCGGGGTAGTGCATCGACATCCGGTTGGGTCATTTGCTGGTCTATGGATATTTGTGCTCGTGGTTCTGTAGTCATGTTCGGTCTCTTATTAGCGAAAAAGAGATACTTGCAAATATATATACATATCCCTACCGTATAGTAAAACGCAGAGTTTGATAGGAAATCGCCTATTCTCCTTCCGTTATACGGGGTGACTACAAAATATAGATACTGAACGAAAAGAAAACACTTTGCTGCTATCAAGAAGGTACGATCAGTGAGTGGGACGCTCGATTAATATCGCGGATTGCGAGCCGGTGTTGTGGATGTTGACGATTTGCTGCATCTCGTCTGATATGCAGCCGAGGAGAAGTTTTATTTCCGCGTCGCGCTTTTGCAGGTCAAGCGCGCAAATAATGCCGGCCAGCGTCTGGACAGGCAAACTGCCTATCCAGACATCAATGCCATCGCCGGATCGCGTCCCCGATAGATACCCATAGTCCAATGGATAGCGCGGGTGAACCGATCCTTTTTGGCGATCTAGTGCATTTGCCCTTGTCATGTTCGGGTCTGGCCCCTACACTCTCCCTATAGAGAAGCGGCAGGAACTGGACCTTTTCCCGGCTTCCCGGTGGGGATTTGAGGCCACAAGTTGATCAAATTGATGCCAGAAGTCCTCATTTCTCATGAATGTTGTTTGCGTCGCGCAATTATGCGATCGATATAAGCCTTATCGAGTCCCATGGTTTCATAGACGATGCGATAAGCCTCGACGGCATCGGCATGGGAACGCGCCTCATTGAGCGCCTGGCGGTCAATCCTGGTAGCAAGGTCGTCGATGTAGGCCCATTGCAGTACCGAGCGCCGCACTGCTGCTATCTGATCCTCGGTATATGGATAGAGGTCGTAGCCGATACGCTGCCCCTGCGCGCCATAGTTCACATCTTGCAGTGTCATCGCCAGTTCCAGGGTCTGCATGAAGAAAGCCGCGCCGACCATGTTATCATCATCGAAGGTTCCCCAACCAGAATTGGCGTGTTGATGCCCCAGCTTACCTTCGCTATGCAAAAGCGCCGCGTATTCCGCCAGGTTCTCGCCATTCATAATCAGGTGCTGCCAGTCCATATTGACCTGCAAGCGCGAGGTATCGACCCCCAGGCGGCGCACGCGATCAATGGTATAGAGCGTGGCAGAGATGTTGCGCATCAGGATATTCATGGCCGGTTCGCTGTTCTTATGTTCCAGAAAGACGGTCACACCCCTGGAAGCCGCGTGGGCAACGACTTCTCCTACTCCTTCGACAAATAGATCCCAGGTGCGCGCATACTCACGCTGGAAATTGTAGTTGTACCCTTCGGCGCCCGGCCAGATAATAAAGTGCGCGCCCAACACAGCCGCGAGATCAACGCCACGTTTGAGTGTATCGATACCCCGGCGCCGTAGAGCGGGATCGGGATTGATGAACGCTCCTAGCTTATAAGTAGGGTCGGGGTGCAGTCCGGCAGCGATGCAGTAGATATCCATCGGCCCAAGTGCAGCCTTGATCGCCTCGACCGTATCCTCTGAAATCTCGCCCGGGTAGTGATATTCCAGCCCATCGACCAGGTCGGCAAGCCCATCGACCACGCGCTTTGTGCGCGTCACCATATCCTCGTTGGTAACTTCAGGATGGTAGCCGGGTGGTACAAATCGCGTGACGTTCGGACCAAAAGCCCAGATACCGACACTGTTTTTAACGTAAGCGTTGTCCATATGTTCCTCCATCATCTCTTGTTGGGATTGACGCTATGTTGCTTTCGTATTCTATCACGCATTCTCATAAGATGAAGCCCATTCCTTGCCACTCCCATTGCTAACATCATAGAATGAGGTGTTCTTAACCGCAAGCGTCTTCGTGTAATTGGTTAGCTTTATCAAAGGAAAACCTGTAATTTCTATTTCCGCAGTAGAAAGGACAAACCATGAGCAGCGAAGCAGTTCCTATCAAAGCATTCCGGCTTGAACTCAGTGATTTGACCTTTACCGGGCATGACCTTGTAAGGCCCGAATCCGTCCTTTGTCAGCCCGATGGCACGCTCTGGGTATCAGATGGGCGGGGAGGCGTTACGCGCATTCATCCAGATGGGAGCCAGCAGTTTTTTGGTGGGATGGGCGGCGAGCCAAATGGCCTGGCGATGTCCGCGGATGGTACGCTCTATGTTGCGAATATTGGCACCGGCACCATCCAGAGGCTGCGACCCGACGGCCAGGTTGAAGAATTTCTGACGGAGGTCGATGGGGTCAAACTTACCTGTGCGGACTTTATCTTTATCGACAGCAAAAATCGCTTCTGGATAGCATGCTCAACCCGCGAATCTCACTGGTGGCCCGCGGCAGCGAACCCCCGCCCGGATGGCTACATTGTCTTGCTCGACGAAAAAGGTCCGCGCATTGTCAGAGACGACATTTATTTCACCAACGAGATTCGCCTGGATGCCAAAGAAGAATATCTCTACGTCGCCGAAACAATGCAGAGCCGCATCCTCCGCTTCCGCGTCCAGCCTGATGGAAGTCTGACTGATAAAGAGGTATTCGGCCCGGATGGACTTGGCGTAGGAGCATTCATCGACGGCTTCGCTTTTGATAGCCAGCAGAACATCTGGCTCACAACCATTCTTCGTAACGGCGTTGGCATCATTACCCCGGATGGCGATTACCATGTCGTCTTCGAGGAGGCGAACGATGAACTTTTGGCAGGTTATAACGAGAAATTTGCTTCTGGTACTGCCCAGCCTACCGATTTGCTGGCAACCGCCGGCAAGACCCTGCAATTGATAACCAGCGTCAACTTCGGTGGCCCTGATTTACGCACTGTTTATATCGGTTCGCTGGCGATGAGTACCTTGCCTACCTTCCGCTCGCCGGTTCCTGGATTACCTATGAGCCATTGGAAATAGGCTGGATCAGCGAACGGAAATAATCTCTTCACCGGCCAAATGCCAGCTTCATCACCTGCCCTAGACCTGGCCGCTGCCCGTACATCAAAACTCCTACCCGGTACAGGCGGGCGGCAAACCAGGCGCAGGCCAGGATAGCAACCAGCAACAACGTGATCGACACAACGACCTCCCACCAGGCAACTGTGCCTACAGCGACACGTACCAGTATCAACATCGGAGACCAGAGCGGAACATATGACAGCGCCTTCACCCAGGTCGCATTAGGAGAAGAGAGACTGAAAACGACCAGAATCCAGCCGGTAATGATCAGAATCATAGGAAGCATGATCGCGTTTTGCACCTCATCCTGCCGTCTGATGGTTGCGCTCAGTCCTGCCGCCAGAGTGGCATAGAGGAAGAACGCCAACAGGATGCAGATCAAGAAGAGGAGGTAGTAGGGGATGGATATGCTGGTAAGATACTGGCCGAAGCCTCCCGCGTTCGCGCCGAGCAGTGCGTCCTGCAGAGGGGCTTGCAGAAGGAGCGCCCCGATGCCAACCACCACCAGGCACGCCATCTGGGTCAGGCACGCCGCCCCGATGCCTATAATCTTGCCGGCCAGCAACTGGAATGGGGTTGCGGCATTCACCAGAATTTCCATAATGCGATTGCTTTTCTCTTCAGCCACTCCCGACGCGACAATATTGATATACAGCGAGATACAGGTATAGATCAGGAGGGGACCGGCAAAGGCGAGGATATATTCGGCGACAATTTGATTCGTCGAACGTGTATTCTGGCCCTGCTGGCTATATACCGTCGTCAAGCTGGGAGATGCGACCAGATCATGTATCTGAGCTGGTGTAAGGCCCTGGCGATAAGCAACATCCAGAAAATTGAGCTGCTGGGTCAGCGTCTGAATATTGGACAGGTTAGGGTCGTTGTTTGGATCGGTATCGGTATCATAGATAAACTGGAGATTCCCCTGTGTGGAACGAGTAAGTACGAGCAGGATATCTAATTTGCCATGTTTGACCTGGCTTTGCAAATTGTCCAGAGAGGTTGGTGACTGGACACTAATCGTATAGGGAGCATTACTTCCGGTATTTGTCCCGTTCAGTTCTGAATTGATATCCGAGATCAGCATCGTCTCATTCATGCCAGCAATCATACCGGCTTCATTCACCACGACGACCTGGGTTTGCGGGCCTGGACTCGCAGTAAGACGCTGCACTAGCTGCATAATCGTAGGGACGAAAGCGGCAACAAACACAATGATCAGGAGAAGAATGCTCATAATGATGAAACTTCGTTGAGTGATGCGATTTTTATATTCGCGCCCAGTAATCAGGCGGATATTGCGCCAGTTATGGAGCGAGGCGGCACCGCTCGTGCTGACGACCACTGATGTACGGCCCTGTTCTGGAGAGTTTTGCGAGGGCATCTCTCTGTCTGGCGTAACAACTGCTTTCTTTGGCATCATGGCAATCCTCTTTCTCTATGCTGAAAGCGCGGAAGAAGGCGCATCTGGCAGGGAGACCGCGCCAACTTTCTCAATGAAGATATCGGTCAGTGATGACTCGGCCAGCTCAAAACGGCTGATGATTCCGCCGTGTTCTAGCGCAGCCTCCACAATCACATTAGGATTGAGATCGGACTGAATATGCATTTCGATATAATCCTCCCGGCGCTTTATGAACTGCACGCCCGAAAGCTGTTCAAGCCAGTTCGCCTCTGGATCGTTATCGAGTTTGAGCCGCGCTACATTACGTCCATGCTGGCGTTTGACTTCACGCACGCTACCCTGAACAATGCTCTGCCCCTTATTGATAATCACAATATCCTGGCACAGTTCCTCGGCCTGCTCCAGCTGGTGCGTGGAGAAAATGATCGTCTTTCCACGGCGGTGCATCTCCAGAAACGCCTCTTTCAGCACATTCGCGTTGACCGGGTCCAGGCCGCTAAACGGCTCATCCATGACCAGGATCGTTGGATCATGCAGGATAGTCGCCAGAAACTGTATCTTCTGCTGATTGCCTTTGGACAGTTCTTCGATCTTCTTTTTGCGATTCACATTGATTTGAAATCGTTCGAGCCATTCGGTCAATTCTTTCTCAGCATCCTGCTTTGATAAGCCATTCAGCCGCGCCAGGAAGAGCAGTTGTTCATCCACCTGCATTTTTGGATAGAGTCCGCGCTCCTCCGGCAGGTAGCCAAAGGAGCGACGCGGCACCTCGCCCACCGGAGTGTCATTCCAGGTGATAGAGCCACTATCGGGGCGCAAAATATCCAGAATCATGCGCATCGTCGTCGTCTTCCCCGCGCCATTTGCCCCCAGAAAGCCAAAGATCACTCCCGCTCGCACTTCCATCGAGAGATCTTTGATGGCCTGGAACGAGCCAAACCATTTGTTAATGTGTTCAACTTGAAGACCCATAGAAATACCTCACTCCTTGTGCTGCCATTCGTATCTCGCTCGCACTACTTCACCGGCTTCCCTATGCTGAGTATAGCACCCTGAGTGGCACGCTGCCTGTCCCACCAGTCACAAATTCCGGTCCTATTTCTACCCCTGACTGCTATGACCCCAGTCACGGATCTTCTCGCCAGACCTATGACCGCAGACACTGGCGAGCGAGAAAGCCTTAAGGTATACTACAGAAAACAGGCGCATCTCTAAAAGTTGGTAGGCCTATCCATGAAATTCAAGCAAGGGCAGAACATCCAATTACCGTCGATCCCATTACTCAGCTGGTATCTGCGGTGGATCCCCTGGGTCATCACCGGTTGCGTTTGCGTGGGCTACTTCTCTGGAGTCTTGACGACGCAGCCTCTTACTCTGCTGAGATTGTTTCTGCTCACGGGAATCTACGGGACCTGGCTCGCGATCTACCATCTCGGAATACAACGGTTCAAGGTCCATCCCCGTGCAGGCTTCGTGTTGGCCCTGGTCTGCCTGGCTTGCTCCTCCCAATTCATCCTCTTACCAGACACGAACACCGATTGGCTCCCATTGCTACCAGTCATTACCGCAGGCTTGACGGTAATGATCAAACCCCGCTCTCTCAGTCTGCTTGTGGCAGGCCTCCTCTGCTTGAGTTCCTACCTGGCGATCCGCCTCATCGTTCCAGACTGGGATATCAGCAGCCAGATAGGCCTCCTGCTTGCCTTTCTCACCATCTATGGATACGCGGCGATCATTAGCGAACTCACGATAGCCCACATAGCGCTGGAAGGCTCGAACGCCAGGCTCGCAGCGGCCCACATGCAATTGAAGGAGTACAGCACCCAGGTAGAGGAACTCTCGATTATACGCGAGCGCAACCGGATTGCCCGCGAGATTCATGACACGCTTGGCCACGCTCTGACGCTCCTCTCGGTCCAGCTGGAAACGGCCACGCAGCTCGAAGCGCGTAGTGATCCCCGCCTGCATGAGGAACTGCTGCAGGCACGACAGGTGGCGAAAGCCTGCCTGACAGAAGTTCGTCAATCTGTCGAGGCGCTCCGACCCGATGAAGCCTCCGTAGGGTCATTGCAGGAGCAACTGCGGCAGCTGGCGGCAGAATTTGAAGCCACCTGCCGCCAGACTCGCATCACACTCGATCTGGAAGAGGCGACGCATCCTCTGAATCCAGAATTGTGCCTGACCCTCTACCGCTGCGCGCAGGAAGCGCTGACCAATATTCGCAAGCATGCGGGCGCTACCAAGGTGCTATTGCGCCTCTCCACGAGCGATGAACAAGAAGAACAGGTGGAACTGACCGTACTGGACAACGGGCAGGGCTGCCCGCCGGAGGATGGACAACGACCGACTGGATTCGGACTGAGAGGTATGCGCGAGCGCGTCGCGCTACTGGATGGAACGCTACGGGCTGGCCCCGAACCGGGACATGGCTGGCGCGTCGAAGTGGTACTTCCGCTCAAAATGCGGGAACAGGCAGCGGTACGCGCGACCAGGGAGAAGGTCTAGCTATGGCAGAGCGTCTTCGTGTGCTGATTGTGGATGACCAGCGCCTGCTGTGCGAAGGCTTTCGCAAGTTGATTGAACTGGAGCCAGACCTGGAGGTGGTAGGCATGGCCAGCGATGGTGAGGAAGCGCTGACTATGATCGAACACCTCCGCGCTGAGCGAAAGGCACCCGATGTGGTGCTGATGGATGTGCGCATGCCGCGTCTAGATGGCATTGCCGCGACGCGTGCCATCCTCGAGCGCTGGCCCGGGATCCGCGTGGTCATCCTGACGACCTTCGATGATCGAGAGCTGATCCAGGCCGGTCTGCAAGCGGGGGCTCAGGGCTATATGCTCAAAGACATCACTGCCGAGCAGCTCGCCACAACTATCCGGGTAGTCGCACAGGGTCAGGTCCTGCTGCATCCAGACGTTGCGCACAAAGTCCTTGCCTCCTTTTCCTCGCCCTCCATCGAACCCGTAGTGACTACTCCTGCCGCGTCTGCATTCGCGGGCGCGAGCGAGCTTTTGCCATTGACCGAGCGCGAACGGGAGATTCTGGCCTTGCTTGCGCGTGGAGCTTCCAACCGCGAGATTAGTGAGACCCTTTACATTGCCAGCGGCACCGTCAAGAACCACCTCAGCAACATCCTTGGCAAGCTAGGCGTGCGCGACCGGACCCAGGCCGCTCTGAAAGCCAGGGAACTCGGCTTGCTGTAGATTTTGTGCTGCATATTCGAAAGACACAGAAGAATATATGGATACTTCCAGGCATAGCGAGTACGAGCAGGTATCAGATGATTTTGAGGTCGAAATCATCAACCTCGACCACATTGATGATACGAAAACTGACCTATCTTCGCAGTTTTCGCGCATATTACTGACCTGGCAACGTCCTGAGAATAGGCGTCGCCGGCGCATCACGGGTATCTCAGGCACTATCCTGCTGTCAATGCTGATTATTCTACTCAGTTTTGGTCCTGGTCTTTCCTCATTCATCGCGAACAGTCTGCACCTGAATTTCACTTCCGCGCCAGGGCTCGTATCGAACGCCTATTCCTCTTCTGAGAGTACATCAAATGGCCCAACCATACCGCAACAGGATGGCCTGGCATGCCTGGTTGACGCAGCCTGGTCTCCTGACGGCAATTCTATCGCGGTGCTGGGCTACACGCAGCAATGTCCTCAGGGCAACTTCGTCACCGCTCGCGTGAATATCTATGACGTGCATACAGGCAAACTCGCCTTCCACTGGACACCCGATTATGCTATTGCCCGCACGCTTTCCGAAATATCAAACGTTCCAGCAAGGCTAAGAGCAATCGCCGCCAGAAAACCTCTTCCCGGTTCAAATGGGGGGTTTGTTAGCCTCTCACCGATTTACTACTCCCGCATCCTCTGGTCGCCTGACGGCCAGAATCTCGCATTGATCTTTACAGCCTCCACACGCCTGGGCAGCTTCGGTGGCGTGCTGTTGATAGCCAGTGTTGGCAACCCGGCGAAGGTCTTCTTGCAACACCAGGATAGCATCAATCCCGTCTATACTACATGGAACAGAAGTTCAGGGCAACCGATCAAGAGCACACCAGTTCCCGCCGCAATCCTCTATCGCTGGGGGCCTGGCGGCTCCCTTCAAGGGCAACGTGTATTAAAGACCCACAGCGTTGCAGCCGCGCCTCCACTTGCGCCCATTGGCAATACCGGTGGCGGCAATTTCTTCACCATCTGGCAGCCAGGCCAGGCGATTACACTATCGCAGGCCCATTCTCCAGCTGTCTATATCTGGAAAACGAGCATCACCGCCTGGTCGCCCGGCGGCAACTACCTTGTAGCGAACATGAATCTCAAAGCCCTGCTAGAACCCTCCGGCCTTCCCTTTCCAGACCCCTCGTTTCTTGCTGCATTGAATCTCCAACATACTCCTCTTTTACCTGTGCATGATACGGCGCTCCTGAGTGCCATACCTGGCTCGCTTGCGTTAGCATGGCGACCGGACGGGCGAGTTTTAGCCGTCGCCAATTTTACCGGCTCGGTTGACCTCTTCGATTGCGCCACGGGCCAAAAGCTCGGCACGTTGTTTACACCCATGAACCACACTCCCATCTCCGGTTCTGCTGCCCTCCTGCGCTGGTCGCCCGACGGCACCCACCTGCTGCTATCCAGCGCCCAATGGGGCATCTTGAATGTATGGAATATTGCATCACCAGGTCACCGGGGTTCTTCGCAACCAACTCTAAAGTAGCAATTCCTGATTAAGGATGATAGGCTTGATGAAAGCGACTATCCGCCTGAATGCTGGATTTTCAGCACTCAGGCGGATAGTGATCTGACGTGTAATTTTCAAAATTCTATCGATGGAGACGGGCCGAACGATTTGAAACAGAAGCCCGCTGTGTCCTTAGTGCCGGCGCCACTCTGGACTTCCTCCTGGCTGTATGACGCTGCGGCTCTGTATCTATAAAAGCATGTGCTGTATGCTTACCGGCGGTCCTGGCAAAATTGGACTGCTTTCCTGCTCCTCCCCTTCCACGCCTCACGCCGCCTGAATGAGAGCGTTCCGGCAATGGAAAGTCTTCTGGTTGCCGCGCAGGTGCATACTCGGATGTTTTGCTGCTAATACGCTCTTTTGATCGCCTTCTCGCGCCTGATGCTGGATAGCTATCCTGCTTTGACCGTGAGCTTCTGCCACGTTCCTGATCCGGAGAGGAATGGTTGCGATTACTTTCCGACTCCAGTTCGATGTTCTGTTTGTGTTCCTGCATTACAGAAATCTCTTGTCGAGGACCTGGTATTGTTCCCATGGCTTCCTCGTCAATAGCGAGTCGCTGCAATGCTGCCGTCTGCCCTAAGTCGCGTGCCATACGCCGCCATCTGGGCACATCTGATGGTACTAATAGCGTAATCGCCTTGCCTTGCCGCCCCATCCTGCCCGTTCGACCAATCCGATGTGTAAAAAGCTCGCTCGATTCCGGCAGCTCATAATTGATGACCTGATATATCCCTTGAATGTCCAGCCCGCGCGCAGCAACGTTTGTGGCAAGCAGCGTCTGTACGTGCCCGCGGCGGAACGCGGTAAGCACCTCTTCACGCGCATGCTGGCTCTTGTTACCGTGCAAGGTTCCCACGGCAAATCCAAGTTTGCTGAGTTGTTTCCCCAACTTCTCAACACCGTATTTCGTCTTGCCAAAAATGAGACTGCTTTCTCCCTCGCTAGAGCGCAAGAGGGTACAGAGTGCGGCCATTTTCTGTGCTTGCGGTACCTGGTATGCAATCTGTTCAATTGCGCTTTGCTCGCCCGTAGATGGGTGAACGGTAACGCTGACAGGGTTTTTGAGAAAATTTTGCTGTAGCGTAACAACCCAGTCGGGTATCGTTGCTGAAAAAAGTGCTGTTTGACGGGTGTCAGGCGAAGTTTTCAGTATCTCTTCAATTGCTGGCGCGAAACCGCTATCCAGCATCTGGTCTGCCTCGTCCAGTATGCAGATGCGCAGATAATCAAGTACTAAAGTCCCGCGATCAAGATGGTCCTTCACTCGTCCCGGTGTGCCTACTACAATCTGCGAACCATAGCGCAACGCCGAGATCTGACTGCCATAGGCGCGTCCTCCCACAAGCAGCGCCGTCGTAATGCGCCTACTACTTGCCAGCCTGGAGAGAACAGTGTTTACCTGGATAGCCAGTTCGCGAGTTGGCACAAGTACCAACGCCTGGACTACCCGCTTGTCCCTGGCTATCCTTTCGACCAGCGGGATGCCATAGGCCAGCGTCTTGCCTGAGCCGGTAATTGATTGTCCCACCAGGTCATTTCCGGCAAGTAGCACTGGAATTGCCTCAGCCTGAATTGGAGTAGGTTCTGTAATTTGCATATCGGCGAGTACAGTTTGCGTCGATGGTTGCAAAGAGAAGTCATAAAAAGAAAGCATGAAAATCCTTTCGGTCACTGCGTCCCTTGGACACAGTAATAGAGTCCTGAAGGCACAATGACTTCAGGAAGTACCAGGAGCAGACCGTAGGATACGGGAGCAAAGCTGCCAGCTGATAAGTAGAACTTGTATGCAGGAAGAGATTATTCTACAGAGGATTGCTCAGAGCTCTTTAGCGTCTTTAACGAGAAACCAGCTATGTTAAAACAGCCTGTCTCGTGCCATGCAAACAAATATAACTGTTGCATTATACTTGTTGGAGAGCCGGTTGTCAAGCAAAATGGGCCTTGAAACAGGGCTTGTGAATTATTGCAGAGAAAGGCTTGCCCTAAGAGATAAGATAGGCATAACAAAACTCAACTTATCTCAAGGAGAAGCCTCTCATGTATTGTATCGCACGTCGCTGTGTCCTTCCTTCTCTGACGACAGAGCA